>JAYTGM010000257.1:0-13965 GCA_043733425.1 Terriglobia bacterium | reverse complement strand
ACCTGACTGCCGCGCAACTGGCCGCTCTTCCGGAAGAAGCCCGGAAGTATATTGCGCCTCTGCGCTCAGAGTACCTGGAGACACTTTCCGCGGAAGCTGCAGCACGCCCGGCCCACCTGGAAAATTGCCTGGAGTTTGCCAGCCGTGCCTGGCGCAGGCCGTTGACCGATTCCGAACAGGCTAGCCTGCGCGCGTTTTACCGGCGCACGCTTCTTGAAGAAAAAGATCACACCAAGGCAGTGCGCGCGCTGATTGCCCGCATTCTGGTTTCACCCGCGTTTCTGTACCGCGTGGAGTTGGCCTCCGGCCCCCCATTGCCCGCCGCAAAAGTCACCGCATCGGTCACCGCAACAGGCATTGCATCAGTCACCGCAACAGGCACTGCATCAGCGGCTAAACCGCTATCCGGGTGGGAACTGGCAAGCCGCTTGAGCTATTTCCTGTGGTCGTCCCTTCCGGACGATGCCTTGCGCCATGCCGCTGAAACGGGCGAACTCAACACTCCCGAAGGCCTGCACAATCAGGTAAAACGGATGCTGGCTGACGATAAAGCGCGCCGCATGTCCGCTGAGTTCTTCGGCCAATGGCTGGGCTTTTACCGCTTCGATCAATACAAGGGCGTTGAAACCAGCCGCTTCCCTGAATTCACGGACGAAGTGAAGGCCGGCATGTACGACGAAGCTGTTTCGTTCTGTGAATACATCATCCGCCAAGACCGCCCGGTGAACGATTTAATGTCAGCCGATTACACCTTTCTCACTAAGCCGCTGGCGAAATATTACGGCGTGAATCAGGTTATTCAATCGAACGCCGCATCCCAGAAAGTGGATGGCGCAAACAGCTTTCAACGTGGCGGAGTTCTGCGCCTGGGTGCGGTGCTGACGGTTACCTCGGCTCCCTTGCGGACCAGTCCCGTGAAGCGCGGGGATTGGGTGTTGCGCCGAATTCTGGGAACTCCAACGCCTCCTCCTCCGGCCGACGCCGGCTCCATTCCAGCGGATGATAAGCTGTTCGGCGGCTTGTCTCTGCGCGACAAGCTGGAAGCGCACAAACGCAATGCCACCTGCGCGGGCTGCCACACCCGGATTGACCCGCTGGGTTTCCCGCTGGAACATTACGACGCAACCGGCCGCTGGCGGACCAGCTATGCCGACGGCAAAGCCATCTACGATGCCGGCAAGACTTTCGACAATTACTCCATTGAAGGCGCGCAGGGCCTGCTGAATTATTTGAAAACGAAAGATGAGCAGGTGCGGCGCACTCTGGCCATGAAGATGATCGGTTACGCACTGGGCCGCACTGTTCTGCCCTCCGATATGCCGCTGGTGGACCGCATGGTGGCACTCGGCGGAGAGGCCCCGTTTTCGAAACTCGTAGTTGAAATAGCAAGCAGCCGACAATTCCTGAACCACGCTGGACGCGAAGCCGCCGCCGCTTCGCAAGTGGCAAAGATAAATACCGATACAAGAGGATTACGACCATGAAGACCACCACCGCATCCGCAGCTTCACGCCGCCACTTTCTGCGAGGTGCCGGTGTGGCACTGGCGCTCCCCTGGATGGAATCTGTTGCGGCTCTTGGTGCTACAACGCCAGCCGCCAAAGCCGCCGCCGCGCAACCGCCCGTCCGCTTCGGCTGTGTCTATTTCTCAAACGGCGTGGAGCCCAACTCCTGGTCCGCCAAAGGTTCCGGGGCGGCCATGGAATTCGGCCGCGCCTCACAGGCTTTAGCACCCATTCGCGAAGATATCGTCTTCGTGAACGGCCTGTATAACCATCAGGCTTTTGTCGCCACCAGTCCACACCTGGGCAAGATGGCGAACATGCTTTCCGGAGCAACGGTCAGCATGGATACCAGCGACATCCGCGTAGGCACCACCATGGATCAGGTCATAGCCCGCGAAATCGGTGGCCGCACCGCAATCCCCAGCATGGCCCTTGGCATTGAACCGAATGAACTGCGCCTGGAAGACGGGCTGTCCATGATTTATGGCTCCTGCATTTCCTGGGCAACGCCCACCAAGCCCGCAACGAAAGAAATTTACCCTTCGCGTACATTCGATCAATTGGTTGGCGATGGCAAAGGCCGCCGGCTTGATAGAAGTATCCTGGACGCCGTTCTTGAAGAGACGCATGGCCTCCAGCCGAAAATCAGTACGGGTGACCGCAAGAAACTGGATGAATATCTGGAATCCGTGCGCGACATTGAGAAGCGGATCGACCGCGCTTCAAAGGAAGAACGCATTGAAGGCTGGCGCCCCACGCTGAAGCAGGCGAACATGCCGCGCCCGGCAAACGAATTGCCGCAGAACGTGCCTGACCACATGAAGCTGATGCTTGACCTGACGGTGCTTGCGTTCCAAATGGATAAGACGCGCATCGTCACGCTCATGCTGAATAACGATCTTTCGCAGATGAACTTCAAGTTCCTGCAGGGCGTTCATGGCGCGCTGCATCTTGACTTGACACATAACGGCCATGCGCCTGACCTGGAAGCCATGTACCTGAAGACCAATCAGTTCCACGTGGCGCAGTTCACTTACCTGGTGCAGCGCCTGAAAGCCATCGATGAAGGTGGCTCCTCCCTGCTGGACAACTCCATGCTGATGCTGGCCTCGAATCTCTACAACGGCGATAAACACGGGGCAGATCAGATGCCGATCGTGCTCGCCGGCAAGGCGGGTGGCGCGATGCAAACGGGCCGCGTGCTGGATTACCGCACCAAAGGCGATGAGAATCGAAGAGCTTGCAGCATGTATCTTTCCATGATGGAGCGCATGGGCGTGAAGGCCGATCGCTTCGGCGACGCCGATAAGCCGCTGACCGGTTTCTGGCGCGATGAAGCTTAACCGCAATCCAGTCACACATTTGTGAAATAAACCTGGGGCGCGGGGTAACCCGTCTAGTCTCAGTTGTTTAAGTAATCTTTTCTGTTTCATCAGGGGCGCGGGAACGCCGCCGATTCACTAAGCCGCGATGTACAACTCGGCTGTAAGTCATCGGAGTTCCCACAAACCTTATGAAATGGAAAGTATACCGGGCAGCTTTGCTGCTGATGGCGGCGGTTCGCATTTTTGCCGGCCCGTCTCACATTCACGATTCCCTTCCCGCAGCCAGTGACGGGACCCCCACAACCGGGGCCGTCCTCATTTCCTGGCCTGCCTTTACCGGCACCGACGGTCTGGTTCAGCGAGCCGGGCAGCGCGCCATCGCCATCAACAATGGCATTTTGGATGTAACGCTTCCCGCCAACCCTCCCGGCGTAAACTATCTCGCCACGTTTAACTTGTTTAACCAGAAAACGTTCACGCAATACTGGCATGTACCGGATTCCACACCGGTGCTCACGCTGGCCAGCGTGATTGTCACTCGTGGCACGCAGGTGGGCGCGTTAAACGGCTCTTACCGCGTGGATCCAACCACCATCAGCCCGGCAGGCGGCGCGGCGGGCCAGGTGCTTACGCTGAATTCTTTATTACAGTGGGCACCTGCTTCCCCGCCTTCGAACTCAGGGCCTCCTGGCGCGCGCGGTTCGTCCGGTCCCCAAGGTGATCCCGGAGTTGCAGGACCATTCGGACCGCAGGGGGATATAGGGCCACCCGGAGTTCCCGGAGTTCCCGGAGTTCCTGGTCAGCCCGGACAGCAGGGCACGGACGGCGCGTTTGGGCTGGCAGGCTTAACGGGTCAGGCAGGAGCAACCGGTCAGTCAGGCTCAACAGGTCAAGCGGGTCCAGCGGGATCTATCGGCCCGATCGGCCCCGCGGGCCCCAACAATAATCTGGCGGGCAAGACGGTTTCCTCAACACCGCCCACCGATGGCCAGATAATGGTTTACAACCAGGCGCTGGATCAATACCAGCCAGTCACTTTAGTAACGGAAGAATCACGCAAGCTTCAGGTAAAAGAACTGCAGCCGGTAAACGGTACGGATTTCAACCTGGCACCGGGCGGCACCACGCAGCTCATCAATCGCACGGGTTCCGGCAACGTCACCATGATTCAACTTGCCATGATTGCCAATGCGGGGTCAGCCACGGACCGGGCGGGCACCACCATCGACGCTACGATCCAGATCTGCACCAACGGCGAGGCTGCCCCTTGCCAGCACGCCGACCTGGGTACGTTTTTTCTGCTTCACGGCATGCCAACGCCCCCGTTTTCCTATTCCGATAACTTCGCCATTACCGATTCCCGGGCCGGCGAATTCGGCGCCTTTCGCCGGTTAATCATTCCTTACTCGAACGGCATCACTATCAGCATCATCAACAAGAGCACCACCGTCGGAGCGCAGGTTTATTCGCAGGTATATTTTTATTCCGGTGCGCCCGGCGCAAATGTGACTGGCACGCGGCGCAAGACCTTCCACATGGCTACCATTCCGTTCACCAGCATCAACCAGTTCGCTCCGGTGGATCTGATCAACATCACCGGACGCGGCCAGATTGAAGGCGTGCATCTCTTTGCGTTCCAGGCAACGACGGGCCTGCCGACCTGGCTGGAGGGCGACGTCACCTGGAGCATGGATGGTGTCCAGATGGGCAATTCCGGAGGAACGGAAGACTTCTTTGGCGGCCAGTTTTATTGGGGCCAGTTGCAGTATGGAACCGATAGTTGGGGCGTGATGAAAGCCGGTCCGTTCGCTGGCTCGTTGTTTGCGACAGGCATGTACCGCCTGTTCAATAAAGATCCCATGGTGTTCGATTCCGCCTATAAACTCACCTGGCACAACGGTCAGGTGAATCAGGGCACGCCGCCGGGTGCAACGCTCATTTCGTCCATCGTGTTTTACTACCTGGACCAGTAGAGAGCGGGCGAAGCCAGGTTTGAGAAAGCCTGGCTTCGCTTGCCGAAGGTGTCCAGCGATACAATCCGTATGTATGAAACCGCTGTATGCTCTTCTAGTTACCACTGCCCTGCTGATCGCCCAGAAGCCCTCCTCCACACCTGATCCCAACCGCATTATTCTCGACGTTACCCGCGTCAACATGCTCTTCACCGTTACCGATAAAAAAGGCCGCTTCATCACGGACCTCACCAAAGACGATTTTCAACTCACCGAGGGCAAGAAGAGCCAGAATATCAACCAGTTCACCGCGGAAAGTGACCTGCCGCTCCGCCTCGGTATTCTTGTCGATACCAGCAACAGCGTCCGCGACCGCTTCAAGTTTGAACAGCAGGCCGCGACAGAGTTCATCAACAGCGTAGTGCGTCCGCGCCAGGACAAGCTCATGATCGTCAGCTTCGACACTGCCGCCGAACTTGTTGCCGATCTCAGCGACGATCCCGAAAAATTAACCAAAGCCATCCGCGACCTGCGCCCCGGCGGCGGCACCGCGCTCTACGATGCCATCTTCTACGCCTGCCGCGATAAGCTCGCTCTCGATCAGCCCAAAGATAAGTTCCGCCGCGCCATCGTCATCCTCAGCGATGGCGACGATAACCAGAGCCGTGTTACCCGCGATCAGGCCCTTGAGATGGCGCAGAAGGCCGATGTTGTCATTTACGCCATTTCCACTAACATCAGCCGCATCGAAAACGATGGCGATAAAGTGCTCCGCTATCTGGCTGCCGAAACCGGAGGCCAGGCATTTTTCCCTTTCAAAGTGCAAGACCTGTCACAATCTTTTGAAAACATCGCAAACGAATTGCGCCACCAGTACAACATTTTCTATCGGCCCGAACCGTTGGTGACCGATGGTCTCTATCACCCGGTCGTTCTCAAGGTGAAAACCAGGAAGGACTTGGTGGTCCGCGCCCGCAAGGGTTACTACGCGCCGCGCATGTAGCTAAATCACCAGCATCGCATCGCCGTAACTGAAAAACCGGTACTCTTCGCGCACGGCATGCCGGTAGGCATCCATCACCAGTTCCCTTCCCGCAAAGGCGCACACCAGAACCAGCAGGCTGGTGCGCGGCAGATGAAAGTTCGTAAGCATCGCCCCCACGCTTTGAAACTGTTCCCGCCCGCGGATAAATAGGTCGGTCTCTCCGCTCAACCTTCCAGTCAATGCGATTGTTTCCACCGTGCGCACGCTGGTCGTACCCACCGCAATCACGCGGCGTGCCTGCTCAATTTTTGCCCACTGCTCTGCCGCCACACCATACCGCTCGAAGTGCATTTTGTGATGCTCTAACGTCTCCGCTGAAATCGATTGAAACGTTCCCAGCCCCACATGCAAAGTCACTTCCGCAACCGCCGCGCCGCGTCCGCGCACCGCCGCCAAAGTCCGCTCCGTAAAATGCAAACCCGCCGTGGGTGCCGCAACCGACCCCCGGTCCCGCCCATATACCGTCTGATAACGGTCCTTGTCCGCTTCCGTATCCGCGCGCCGAATATATGGCGGCAGTGGAATGTGACCGATCCGCTCCAGCGCTCCATACACATCGCCGCTCCCGCTCAGCCGAATCGTTCGCTCGCCTCGCTCTCCATGCCCCATCACCTCCGCCGAAAGACCCTCGTCAAAATCAATCCTGTCCCCGTTTATCGCCTTCCTGCCCGGCCGCACCAAAGCTTTCCACTCCGTCGCGTCTTCATTCAACGGCTCCAACAGGAAAACCTGGATCCGGGCATCGCGTCCCGGCCGCTTGCCAAAAAGCCGCGACGGAATCACACGGCTATTGTTCAAAACCACGCAATCGCCTGGACCAGTAAATTCGGGAAAATTGCGGAACCACCGGTCCCGCCACGTTCCCGCCGCGCGATCGATCACCAGCATGCGCGCTCCATCCCGCTCCACCGGGGGCTCTTGCGCAATCAGGCGCTCAGGTAACTCATAGTCGAAATTTGCTAACTCGTCCACAATTTCACCTTGGCACATCCCGTGCTGTTCAAGGCAAAGTGAGACGCGTTAAGAGCAGCAAAGACCAGATTGCAGCAACCGCCAGACACACCTTCGGCTTTCAAACTCTCCGCCCCGGCCAGCAGGAGGCCATCGATTCGGTGCTTCTGCTGGATAGTCCCACCGTAGTAATCTCGCCGCTCATCGCACTTCAGAAAGACCAAGTGGATTCCTTGCAGCAACACTCACGCGGCCGAAAAAAGGATGCGTTCCAAGATCTGGAATCGGGCGATCTGAAATTCATCTTCGTCACTCCCGAACAGCCCACCAAAGCTGAAATTCTGGCTCGTATTGAACAGGCCAAGCCTTCGCTATTCGTGGTCAATGAAGCCTACTGCATCAGCGAATGGGGTCACGATTTCCGCGCCCATTTTCTCAAATTGGGTGCTGCCGTGGAAGCGCTGGGCCGCCCCCGCATCCTCGCCCTCACGGCGACCGCTTCTGAACCCGTGCGTGAGGAAATTATGGTCAAGGGCTTCGACCGTCCGAATATCCGCCTTCGCGTGGAGACGTTTCAGACGAAAGCGGAAAAGCCGGAAAGGCTGCTGCAAAGGATCGGCTGAGCGGAAGGTTCCGGAATCGTTTACGTGTCCAGCCGCCGCAATGCTGAAGAACTCGCGGTAGCTATCAGCGAGCGTGGAACCACAGCCATGCACTATCACGCAGGCATGCCCGCGAAGGAGCGGCACTTTATTCAGGACGAGTTCATGGCTGGCCGGGATGGCGAACCGGCTGACGCGATCCTGTTCTATCGCGCCGTAGACATGAATATTTATAAATTCTTCGCCGAAAACGAAAATCGTCAAAGCCATTCGCCGTCTGGAAGATGGCGGTGTGATTATAGAAACGCCTTCCGGTGAAGTTACTGCGACCGAAAACGCTCCGGACGCAATGCACGCTGCCCATATCGCTGAGGAAGAAAATCATAAGCGGCACGAAGCGGATCTCTATCGCATGGACCGGATGCGTGGCTTCGCCGAATCTCTCGCTTGCCGCCGCGCCTGCATCCTTCGTTATTTCGGTGAAGACGCGGAAATTGCCTGCGGCAACTGCGATGTATTTTTAGGCAAGGCTGCCGCCGCTGGGGAAACTCGGCGCGAAGTCACCGCCCGGCGTTACGCTTTCAGTTCGTAGTGCGCCAGTACTTCTTTCCACAAGCCTTTCGCTTGCAAAATCAACTCCACCACTTCCCGCACCGCTCCGTATCCTCCGGTTGCCTTCGTTACGTAATCCGCTTCCGCCTTCACCTCCGGACGGGCATTGGCGGTCGCCACTCCAAACCCCACCCGATGCATGATCACCACATCGGTCAAGTCGTCCCCGATATAGGCGACCTGTTCTTTTTTCAGTTGGCAGTCCGCCAGAATCTCGTCAAGAATCGGAATCTTCTCTGTATGGCCCTGGTAGACGTAGGCCATTTTCGATTGGCGGGCGCGCTCGGCCGTCGCTGGCGACGTACGGCCGCTGATCACGCCGGTTTTGATTCCATACTTGTTCAACCAGCTCAGCGCAATTCCATCCTGCGAATCGAATCCTTTTGTCTCCACCAGCTTTCCGTCGGCGTCGGGAAAATGGAAGTATCGGCCATCGGTCAGCACTCCATCCACATCCATCAAAAGCAGTTCAATCGGGGCAAGTTGGCTGGTCACTTATGGCTATCGTACAGTAAGGGTAGAGTGAGGGTCGCCCGAGCCACGGTACTGGGGTTTCGTCAAAACTTCCTGACGAATCATCAACCCTTGGGTGTAGCCGTTTCCGGCGGCGCGGATTCCATCGCACTCTTGTACCTGCTGCATCAGATTCGTTCTGACCTGATTGTTTTGCACGTGAACTATCGGCTGCGTGGCGCGGAATCCGATGGCGATGAGGAGTTCGTTACGCTCAAATCGGCTGAACTTGGCCTGCCCTGCCTCATCAATAGGCCGGAACTTAGCGCGGGGAACCTGGAGCAAGCCGCCCGCCAGGCCCGCTATATGTGGTTCGCGCAACTGGTAAAGGATGGAATCGTGGGGCAGGTCGCAACCGGTCACACGCAAGACGATCAGGCCGAAACTGTCCTCTTTCGCTTTCTGCGCGGGGCCGGAACCGCTGGATTGGCTGCCATCTTGCCCCAAACAGCCGAAGGAATCGTCCGACCTTTGCTACACTCATCCCGGGCGGACGTTCGCGCTTACCTTCACGAACGCAATTTGGCATGGCGGGAAGATTCTTCCAACAATTGGGTTCGTTTCGGAAGAAATAAAATTCGGCACAACCTTCTGCCGGAGCTAAAGCAGACCTGGAACCCAAAGATTACCCAAGCGCTGGCCCAAACGGCGGATTGGGCGCGGGCGGAAGAAGAATTCTGGGCTGGTGAAATTCCCCGCCTCACCCAAAATTTGGTTCGTTTTTGCGAATCGGGTGTTGTTCTTGAAATCGCCGGTTTAAATCAATTGCCCTTGGCTGCTGCCCGCCGGATTATCCGCTGGGCCGTGCACCGGGTTACCGAACGTCGGCACACGCCGGAGTTTCGACAAGTGGAGTGCGTGCTAAGCCTTGCGCAGAAGCAACGCGGATTGGGTTCGTTTCGTACCGCGGGCTGGGAAGCAGTGCGATCATTTGGATTATTACGCATTGCACTCCCCGCACAATCGCCCGCTTACCAGGAGATACTGTACGTTCCGGGAGGTTTCCGGCTGCCGGACGGCTCCGCGGAATTGACATTGGAACTCAAAGCCGCCGAGTCCGTATATAATAACGGTGGGCAATCGGTGGATTGGTCGCTGATTCGCGGAACCTTGGAACTGCGAAATTGGCGCCCCGGAGACCGGTTCCAACAGGCGGAACATTTAGCCGCCCGTAAGCTGAAACATTACTTCCAGGAAGCCGATATTCCTTCATGGGAACGATCAGGATGGCCGGTGATTACTCACGACAATTCGATTCTCTGGGTCCGGGGACAGGGCGTCTCCGCAGCGTACGCTCCGTCCGTCACAACCACTATGGTTCTCAGAATTTTAGAAGTACCCCTCGGGGTTTCCGGCAAAACATCGAATCAGAATGTGTAGCAGCAACGTCTATCTGGTATAGATGGTTTTTGAAGCGCCAACCCAGGCGCGGAGGCTTTAGTGAATTCTAATATCAAAACGATTATTTTTTGGGCAGTTCTCATTTGTGTCGCAGTCGTACTTTGGGCTGTGGTTCGCACGAATCACGGTAAGCCTGAAAAACAAATCGCGTTTACCGATTTCATCAAACAGGTTGACGAAAATAACGTTAAGAACATCAACATCACCGGCAATGAGGTGAAAGGGGATTTCCTAAATGATCAGGCTTCCTTCCGCACCCTGAAACCGCCAAATTACCCCGATTTTTACAAGATGCTCCTCGATAAGAAGATTCCCTTCGAGGAAAAAGATGCAGGCGGCCTAAGCTTGGTATCCATACTGGTCAACGCATCTCCTTTTATTCTGTTGCTGGGCTTCTGGATTTTCATGATGCGCCAGATGCAGAGTGGCGGAAACAAAGCGATGAGCTTCGGCAAGAGTCGCGCCCGCTTGCATTCCACGCAGCAGAAAAAGGTCACGTTTAAAGACGTTGCCGGCGTGGAAGAAGCAAAAGAGGAACTACAGGAAATTATCGAATTCCTGCGTGAGCCTCAGAAATTTCAAAAGCTGGGCGGTCGCATTCCGAAAGGGGTGCTGTTGATCGGTTCGCCGGGTACTGGTAAGACGCTGCTAGCCCGCGCCATCGCTGGTGAAGCCAGCGTGCCGTTTTTCTCCATTTCCGGTTCCGATTTCGTCGAAATGTTCGTCGGTGTCGGTGCCAGCCGTGTGCGCGATCTGTTCGAGCAGGGCAAGAAGAACGCGCCTTGCATCGTCTTCATTGACGAAATCGACGCTGTAGGTCGCCACCGCGGTGCCGGCTTAGGCGGCGGCCACGATGAGCGTGAACAGACCCTCAATCAGTTGCTGGTCGAAATGGATGGCTTTGAGTGCAATGAAGGAGTGATCCTGGTTGCGGCGACAAATCGTCCTGACGTTCTCGATCCCGCGCTGCTCCGCCCTGGCCGTTTCGATCGCCGCGTAGTGGTGGGTCGTCCCGATATGCCCGGCCGCGAAGCGATCCTGAAAGTCCACACTAAGAAAGTTCCCCTGGGTGACGATGTCGATCTCAGCGTCCTCGCCCGTGGTTGCCCTGGTCTCGCCGGTGCCGATCTCGCCAATCTCGTCAACGAAGCCGCTCTGAATGCCGCCCGTCAGAATCGCAAAGTGGTCATGATGATCGATTTCGAAATGGCCAAGGACAAGGTCCTGATGGGTGCTGAGCGCAAATCGATGGTCCTGAGCGATGCGGAAAAGCGGAACACCGCTTATCACGAAGCCGGCCACGCTTTGGTAGCCGTTATGCTGCCTCATGCCGATCCGCTGCACAAAGTTTCTATTATTCCCCGCGGAATGGCGCTAGGCGTCACCATGCAATTGCCGATCGATGACAAGCATTCCTACAGCAAAGATTATCTGGAAGACCAACTGGCCATCCTGATGTCAGGCCGTATTGCTGAAGAGTTGTTTATGAAGCACATTACAACCGGTGCCGGGAACGATATTGAACGCGCAACCGAAATGTCCCGCAAGATGGTTTGCGAATGGGGCATGAGTGAGCTTGGTCCCTTGAGCTTCGGTAAGAAAGAGGAACAGATCTTCCTGGGCCGCGAGATTTCACAACATCGCGATTACAGCGAAGGGACTGCAATCCGTATCGATGAGCAGGTGAAGAAGCTAGTCCAACGCGGTTATGACAGGGCTCACGCGGTGATCACTGAGCATTCGAATGCAATGATTCAGATTGCGGAAGCCTTGCTGGAGCGCGAAGTTCTGGACGGAGCTGAAGTCAGGCTCCTCATCGACGGGCATCAGTTGCCCCCGATGCCGATCCAGAAGCCAAAAGATAAGGATAAGGATTCCGATACGCAGCAGGTAATCCGGCCCGAAGGCGGACGGCGCATGCCGAATCTGGCGGACGGCGAAAGCCCTCAACCAGCGTAAAGTAATTCTGCGGTACAAAAGGCGGAACCGGAAACGGTTCCGCCTTTTGTGTTTGAGCGGTAGACTAATTTCCATGCGCCTTATCCTTCCGGTTTTGACTCTGCTTACGTTCGCGCCCGGCGCTAGCGCCCGCAAGCCCAAACAATACACAATTGAGCAATTCCTGACCACGGTAAGCGTACGCGGTGCCAGTTTCTCGTCAGACGAGAAATCGATTCTGCTAACCGGCAACCAAACCGGTGTCTATAACGCGTACACTGTGTCCACTTCCGGTGGTGAACTGAAACCGCTAACCGCGTCGAAGGAATCGTCCTTTGGCGTTAGTTACTTCCCCAAAGACGACCGGATCCTGTTCAGCCGTGATGCCGGCGGGGATGAGAACTCTCACATCTTTCTTCGCAATCCTGATGGTACGGAGAGGGATTTAACTCCAGGAGCGAAGACCAAAGCTCAATTCGTCGGGTGGACTAAAGACAAGTCCGCTTTCCGGTATCTCACCAATGCGCGCGATCCCAAGCATTTCGATCTTTACCGCATGGGCATCGCAGATTTCACACCCGCATTGATCTATGAGGACAAAGGTAACTACGCTTTCAGCAAAATTTCAGAAGACGGCAAGTATCTTGCCTTCCAGGAAATCAAGACAACCGCGGATACAAACATCTATCTATACAACGCCGCGTCAAAGGAAATGAAGTTGATCACGGCCCACCAGGGCCAGGCCGCGAACAGCGCGGAAGCATTCGATCCGCAATCCCGCTATCTCTACTACACGTCGAACGAATTCGGCGAGTTCACTTCTCTCGAGCGTTATGAACTGGCAACCGGGAAGAAAGAGCATGTCGAAAAGAGTAACTGGGATGTAAGCTTCTGTTACTTCTCTGAAAACGGAAAATACCGCGTGGTTGGCACGAATGAGGATGCTCGCACCCGCGTCAAAATTTATGTAGAAGGAACAGACCGGCAGGTTGCTTTGCCCTCACTGGGCGAAGGGGACATCAATGGCATCCAGATTTCACCCAGCGAGAACAAAATGGCGTTTTATTTCGCCGGCGCCCGCTCTCCCGCCAACCTGTACGTCTATGATTTCGGATCGAAGAAAGCCAGTAAGCTGACCGACACGCTGAACCCGGCTATCGATCCGAACGAGCTAGTGGAATCGGAAGTAATCCGCTATCTGTCCTTCGACAAGTTGTCCATCCCCGCGATCCTTTACAAGCCGCAACAGGCCAGCGCGGAAACAAAAACTCCGGCCATCGTACTCGTTCACGGCGGCCCCGGCGGCCAAGCCCGCGTCGGCTATTCCAGCCTGATTCAGTATCTGGTCAACCACGGTTATGTTGTTCTTGACGTAAACAATCGTGGCAGTTCCGGGTATGGCAAGACTTTCTTCACGGCGGATGACCGCAGGCATGGCCGCGAACCGCTGTGGGATTGCATCGAAGCCAAAAAGTATCTGAGCGCGCTCGGCTATGTGGACCCCGCAAAGATCGGCATCATGGGCGGCAGTTACGGCGGCTATATGACCCTTGCGGCGCTGACTCTAAAGCCGAAGGAGTTCAAAGTTGGCGTGGATCTCTTCGGCGTTTCCAACTGGGTCCGCACGCTGGAATCCATCCCACCTTACTGGGAGAGCGAGCGCGAAGCGCTCTATAAAGAAATTGGCGACCCTAAGAAAGACCGCGACATGCTCATGACCATTTCCCCGCTCTTCAACGCCGACAAAATTGAACGGCCTCTCATGGTCCTGCAAGGTGCCAATGATCCGCGCGTTCTCAAGGTGGAATCGGATGAAATGGTGGCCGCTGTCAAGAAGAAGGGAGTCACCGTTGAGTACATCGTCTTTGCGGATGAGGGCCACGGATTCACCAAGAAGAAGAACCAGATTGAAGGTTACGGCGCAGTGCTCCGCTTTCTGGACACGTACCTGAAGGGCGAGTAACCCGCGCGGGAGTATACTGCGGGTAGCGCTATGACTTTCACCGCTGAAGATCAGGAATGGTTCACCTCATCGATTGAGCTGATTGTCGGCCAGATCGTAAAATCGGAGGTCGGTGCCGTTGAGCAAAAGCTTTCCGAACGCATCGATCAGGTTGAGCA
>JAYTGM010000256.1:0-5452 GCA_043733425.1 Terriglobia bacterium | reverse complement strand
AGCGATTCCAATTGGAGTTTCCGTTCGGTTGAGACGCGGGTAAACTCTGCCGATTGACACTGGTCCCAGCCGGCATGTGATCGGCAAAACGGGTCTGGTTAAAATTGGCCCGGGGCTGCACCGTGGTTTGCCTGTCATTAAAGCGGTTGTGGTTACTGTTAAAAGCGAAAGGCATCTGTCCGCGTACCGCACCGGCCTGTTGAAGCTGACCCATACCTGGGCTGTTATAGCGCCCGAAGTGACCGCTGGCAAAGTCTCCGCTGTTTAAAGACGTAACGCCATTATTGGAGCGGGCATTCCTGTAAATATTCGTGATGTTCGTGTTGTTGACGATGTTGCCGCCACGCCCAGAACCACGGTTGAAACCATTGCTGCCCCGCCCGTACCAAGGGTGAAACCGCTCATAGGGTGCAAGGGGAACCCACCCTACGTTCCCAAAGCCAAATCCACCGCCACTGCCATGCCCGAAGCCAAAGAACGCTACCAGCGCGGGACGGTAGTAATAGCGCGAATAGCGGGGGCCGGGAGACCAGCTCCAGCCGTAATTCCCTTGAAACCAACTGCCGTAGTGATAAGGCGCCCATCCCCACGGGTCAGCGCTCACCCATGTCAAGCCGTAATAATCTTCATTCGTCCAGCGGCCCAAACGATAGGGTGCCCAATCGGCCGCCACCCGGGGTGTCCAAACCTGACCGTAGGTAGGATCAGAATTCCACTGGCCATAATTGTCCAGATCTTCGACGCCTGGAATGTCGCGGCTGACATAGTTGTAGCTCTGTGAACCTTGCAGTTCATGATCGCGGCGTTCATTAAACTGGTCCCACTCATCGGGACGGATCGCGGCGACAATCTGGAACTCCGGATTTTCCAAAGCTCCGCGGGCCACCATGGTCTGCCCAGCCTCAACCCGTTCAACCCCGCGCGGGGTATAAACTTCCAGGCTGCCGGACCGAACCGTGATTTGCGTGGTGCCATCGGGAAGAACTGTCACTCGATAGCTGCCCTTCCCCACGGGATGAATGGCAACCGAAGGCGTCGCGATTTCCGCCTGTGCACCACTTTCCGCCAGGAGAGCCCACGTCAAGGTGCCCCGCGCCACTTGGAGTTGGAAACGGTCCGCAGTCAGTTGAGAAATTCGAGCTTCAGTGTCATTTGCAAAACGAACCCGATTCGCGGTGTCAAACTGTATTTCAGCACGGGAGGCGGGACCCGTTTGGATGGAATCGAGCGCAAGAAGAGGCGCGTTAATGGCAGCTGCCACAAAATCGCCCGAATCACCCCGGCGGATTGAAACGTCGCCGTTCAGCAGGCTTACCCGAGCTACACCATGGCTTCGATCTTCAGGTTCAATTTGGGTGGGAAGAACGCCTTCATCCCCAGGCTGGCCAGGACCGGCTTCAGATGAGTTGAACTGAGGTGCCGGCTGTGCCAAAGCCGAAAGCACTGTTAAGCCTGCGAAAAGCATTATTTCCGAAACGAACCCAATTTTGCGTCTCATACGATTCTCCGCACTTCCCTACCCCGACTAAGGCATGCGCGTTGCCACCACGTAAGTTGCTTGTATTGTAAGAGATAGAAACTAATGCCGATGGTAAAATGTGGCTGAAATGCACCACTCTGGCTCAATGGCGCTAATGGCTTTCTTTCTTGAAAAGACTGATTCCCCTGTTCTCAAAGATTTTTACATAGCCAGAATCCGGACGGATGCGCCTATCTTCGGGGAGAAGGATCAGGTACTCAGCATTTTCCGCGGGACTACCGGTTTGCAACGGCTGGACCGCTCCCAGAGCAAACCTGCGCCGGTAGAAGTTGATGGGTTCAATCAAGCGGTCACTCGCTTTCACCTGCACGGCATGCATTTTGCTTCGCCGAAGATCGTCACGGAGTGCCATTGCTACTTTGGACATTCCCTCTTCGGGGCCCGCGTGGAACAGGTCTGGTACGATCATGAAATTTTTGACGCCCGGTACGCAAGGCAGCAACACAAGTACAACTGCTAAGAGAGCGGACACGTGCCAGACTTCCGGGCGTTTCACCAACCCAGGCAAGGATAGGACGATCAAACCCGGAATGAGTACAACTAATACGGACTCGGTTTGAAATGATGTACGCAAATTCAGAAGGGGAATTGCCCAAAGCGCGAAGAACAACAAGCCGCACGGAAGAATCAATCGATTAACTGCAGTCCAAAAGGCAAGCCGACGCCCGCCCCAAAAGCTAAAGTGGAGGACGATAAAAATGGTCGCAAGTATAGGGAATACAAACGAAATATGAAAACCAGCGGAAAGCCCAAATAGTAAACTGGCCGCGCCGACTCCAGGGATTGACTCAGCCGGCTGGAGCCATAAATTTACCAGCAGTTTCTGAAGCGCGAGCAAGAAAAAGCCAGCACCCATCCAGCATCCTGTTGAAACCGGAAGCCAGCCCACTGAAAACGGACTCGCGATGAATACTGCGGAGGCAATCAGTGCGCTCGCGCTTCCTTTGCAAACGCAGCGGCACAACCGAAACGCGGCCCAGAAGTAAAATAGGAGCCCCAGTAGAGCGGGCAAACGGAGCGACCATTCCTTCACGCGGAAAAACTTAAAAAACAAACGGCAAAGCAGTGTGTGCAGAATCTGGTTGGCGGGATTGTAGGGCGCGCTCAAGATCTCACTCACCGGCTTGGAGACGTAATGGTTATAAGTTATGGCTTCATTGACGGTGACCGCAGTTGCAACGGAACGATAGGCGGCCCAGATGAAAATCACCAAAGCCAGCGCGAAAAGAACGCGACGAGCGAAGCTGTTTAACCGCGTCACAGAAGTTTGTAGAGCCGGCGTCCTTCGGCTTCGCCTACAAACACAATTCCCCAGGACGTTTGATTTACAAAAAAATCGTCTTTCCCCGAGTCGTTGGAGGAGATGAGCAGGTGTGTGATGCCCTCGCGCTTCAGTTCTGTAATTGCTTCGCGCCGGAGCTCAAAAGGTTCAGGTGACTGGCGAGGAGCGGGCGTTGTTGAAATGATCTGCCACTTCCCTGCCTCAAAGACTTGCAATTGCAACTCGGATGACCAAGAAGCCGATGTGAGCACAATTTGAGACACCTGCTTCGGCTGGCCAAAATCTACCTGAAAATTCATTCCCGGGCGGATTGCCTGCACCGTAGACCATTGAGTGACAAGGTGACCGTCGAAGGCGAGGCCGATATCCCATGGGTTGACGGAGGCGTCCAATTTCCAGGTGGTATCCGGCTTCAATACGTCTCCGCCCTGCTGCACGCGCACTTCGGAGACGCTCCAAACGGAGGTGGCGTGAGTTGCCATCTGCATTACCCTGAACTTTTGGATGGGCCGCTGCTCAAATTGAAAGCTAAGTTCATGGTTGGGCTGGTGATCGGGAATCAGGGCGGTCCACAGAACCTCACCCAAACGGTTGCCCAATGCCGATTCGTATTTCACCAGAATTTCCCGTGAAGTGTAAGCTTCCGGCGGATTTCCAAAAGAGAAGACGCGCGCATTGGCCGGCGTTTCCCGTTCCAGAAGCTCCGCCGCTTTCACATCTGGCATGCGCCGCCGAAGAGTGACGCTTTCGGGTACCAATCGAAAAGCTTCAGCGGGGTGAAAATCAGTGAGGTGCCAAGCAAACGGGGCGGCATAGGCACTGACGGAGGAAGGCCAAGCAGTGAGAAGGTGAAAGCCCAATATAATTGGGATTCCCCCCGGTGTTTCCGAAATTGCAATGCCCATTGCCAGCGCGAGGAAGGGCATCATCGCCATCAGGAACCGTGTTTCGACGTTGGTGTAGGCGGGCAGAATGAAAACCAGCGAGGCCAGGAGCAATCGGCGGCCGGGACGAAAGCGCAAAGCGAGAAGCGCGAGGGGCGAGAGAAGAAAGACGGGACCGAGCAGACCCGAAGTGCGACCGCCAAGCACAATGTGATCCAGCGGCCTTTGTGTGAGCGTGAGGCCCTCACGGTTTCTCATCATGCTTGAGTATTCCTGCTCGAATTGCGGTGTGATGTACGGATTCGGAAAGAGCCGGTTTGCAAAGGGGGAGACTGGGTTACCGACGGTAAGCCAGTTTTTCAGGGTCCAGGGCGCCACCATGAGCAGAGCAAAAAGGGAATAGATGGCCAGAGGCCGTAGCCAGGGCTGACGGGCGCGCCAGAGGTGCCAAATTAAAAACAGACCGGCAAATGGCAGCGCAAGGAACAGAGTGTATTTGGCCGCGAAACAAAAGCCAGCCAAGAGGCCGATGAGGGGAACAAGCTGGTGCTGACGTGTTTCGACCCAGATCTGAAGCAGATAAAATGCGGCGAACAGAATACAAGCGCCAGCCACATCATTATACGCAACGGAGCCGCTCATCCCGAAAATGGGGCTTGCATAGACCAGCAGAGCGCCAAAGATGCCGGCCTTGGGAAACCCGATGCGCCGCCCGTAGCTGAGCATGCCCCAGGGCAATGCCAGAAGGAACGTGAATTCCACCAGCGCTGCAGCAGAATGCTTGCCTACGGAATAGGCGGCGAGGAAGAGCATCTCAACGCCTTCGGACAAGTTGGCGTACATGTCCGTTGTGATGTGCCCGAAACCGTGCTGCCGGAGGTAGCGTCCCACGAGCCCCAAGTGATAAGTGGAACCATCAGGGCTCATCTCTGGAGCTAAAGCATGAATGAAGTAATAAATACCGAAGACGAATACCGGTGCCCAGAACAGGAATTTCCAGATTGAGGAGAAATCCGGCAGAGGGACGATTCGCTCGCGGTCTTTCAGCTTCAGCCAGATCGCGAGTGCTATGAGCGCGATTTCCACGCCGGCGAAAATAGGTTCAGAGGCGAGATGAGCGACCGTCAGCAAAAAAACCAGCAGACTGAAGCATGCCGCGCCTATTACGAAACGAAAGAAGTGGCGTTCTTCCAAGTACAAATCTGGCTTAAGGAAACCCAGCAGAACGAGACCGGCGGCATAACACGCGAAAACGGTCAAAAGCCACCCCAGCAGGATGGGAACGGTGGCTATCACAATACGTGTGGCGTGACGTTACGAAACAAACCCGGCGCGAACCAGAATCAATCCGAGATGTTTCCCATCGTTCGGCGCGACCCAAATCGGCTTCGGCTCGATTGCGAAGGTGGTCGCCTTATCGGCCTGGATCAAGCCGGCGGGTACGGGCTTATCGTAATGATAAGTTCCTGCTTTGGTGTACTTTTCCGTCGAGACAAGTTTGTTGTTTACGAAAAACCCGACGGTTACCGGGCCTGTCGTTTTGAAAGTATCTCCGGCTATCGAAAAATCTGCCACTGCATGTACGCCTTCGGTTTTCTTAACAAAAAAGCGAAGCTCCGGTCGATCATAAGTCCAGCGCCAACCGCCGGAATCCGCACCATCGCTTACATCTTTAACAAAGTATGCCTTCGCGTTTGGATCGTTCATAGCAATGATGGATTTGGTGGCAGGTTCTGGCGCGACTGC
>JAYTGM010000255.1:0-5475 GCA_043733425.1 Terriglobia bacterium | reverse complement strand
AGCGCATTCCCGCCTACCTGATCGCGCTCGCCGTGGGAGATATCGCGTTCGAACCTACAGGCACCCGCACCGGAGTGTACGCCGAACCTTCGGTAGTTCACAAAGCCGCTAAAGAGTTCGAAGATATGACGAAGATGCTGGAAGCGGCGGAACATCTTTTTGGGCCCTATCGCTGGGGCCGCTATGACGTCCTGGTGCTTCCGCCAAGCTTCCCGTTCGGCGGAATGGAAAATCCGCGCCTCACTTTCGCAACGCCCACCGTTCTTGCCGGAGACAAGAGTCTGGTGTCTTTGGTCGCTCATGAATTGGCCCACTCCTGGTCTGGCAACCTGGTCACCAATGCCACCTGGAGCGATTTCTGGCTGAATGAAGGCTTCACCGTTTACATTGAACGGCGCATCCAGGAGGCAGTGTACGGCCGTCAACGTGAAGAGATGGAAGCGGAGCTAGGCCGCGCCGAACTGATGCACGAAATGGCGGGCCTATCTACGAAAGACACTGTGCTGCACGTAGACTTGACGGGCCGCGATCCCGATGATGGCATGACGCTGGTGCCCTACGAAAAGGGTTACCTCCTGCTCCGACAGATTGAGGAACAATTCGGACGCGAACGCTTCGATGCCTACCTGCGCAGCTACTTCGACCACTTCGCTTTTCAAAGCATCACCACCGCGGAGTCGCTCGATTACCTGAAACAGAACCTGTTCTCGAAATTTCCGGCGATTGCCGCCAAAATCCCGCTGGACGCCTATGTGTTCCAGCCCGGCTTGCCGCCCGGCGCGCCAGATCCCAAATCCGAAGCGCTCGCAAAAGCCACTGAGGCAGCTCTAAGGTATGCATCACAAAATTCATTGCCGCCGGTGCAGGAGTGGAGTACACAAGAACTTCTGCACTTTCTGCGGGCGTTGCCAGCGAAGATGACTCTGCAGCAAATGGCCCTGCTCGATGCCAAGCTTCACCTGACCACCACCGGCAATAACGAAATCCTGCAGCAATGGCTTCTGATGTCCATCGCAAATCAATACCGGCCCGCAGACCACGCGCTGGAACAATTTCTTCTGAATGTCGGCCGCCGCAAATACATCAAGCCGCTTTATGCGGAACTCGCCAAGACACCAGAAGGCAAAGCCCGTGCCCAGCGAATTTATGCAAAGGCCCGCCCCGGTTACCACCCCATGGCGCAAGCCACGCTGGACCCGCTACTCAAGTCGCGTATAAAACGGTTCATGTAAAATACTTTTCGTGAACGAACACAGTAGACGAACGTTTTTTTCCATCGGAGGTGCCGCCCTTGCCGCCACCTCCAGCCGCCTTCGCGCCGCCGATGATAAGGTCAGCATCGCGGTCATCGGCCTCGGCGGCCGCGGCAAGGCGCACATGAGCGAATATGCGAAGCTGCCCGATGCCCACATCGCGGCAGTTTGCGATGTGGACCAGGCTGCTCTCGAACGCGGGCAGGCGTTAGTTGAAAAAGCAACGGGATTCAAGCCCAAGGGCTATTCCGATATGCGCCAGGTCTTTGACGATAAATCGATCCAGGCCGTCTCCATGCCTTTGCCGAATCACTGGCATGCGCTCGCCACCATCTGGGCCGTTCAAGCGGGCAAAGACGTTTACGTAGAAAAGCCCGCCTGCTACAACCCGTTCGAAGGAACCCAGATGGTTGCCGCCGCTCGCAAATATGACCGCGTGGTGCAGATCGGTTCCCAGAGCCGCACCATCGAACACAAGCGGAAAGCTATGCAACTCTTGCACGACGGTGTGATCGGTAAAGTCTATCTCGCCAAGGGGCTCTGTTTTAAGCGCCGCCCCTCCATCGGCAGCAAGCCCGATACGGCCACGCCACCGGGAGTAGATTGGGACAAGTTCCTGGGGCCAGCGCCGCTTCGCGCTTACAACGAACTGCGCTTCAAGTACAACTGGCATTGGTTCTGGGACACCGGTAACGGCGACATCGGCAATCAGGGCGTCCACGAGATGGATATTGCCCGCTGGGGCCTTGGTGTGGAAGGCTTGCCGCAAGGCGTCAGTTCCACGGGCGGTAAGTACGTCTACCAGGACGATCAGGAAACTCCGAATACTCAGATGGCCACCTTCGATTACGGCGATAAGGAAATTATGTTCGAGGTGCGCGGCATCCTGACAGGCCCAGAAGGCAATCTGCAAATTCGCGGCAACAATACCGTCGGCAACCTCTTCTACGGCAGCGATGGTTGGATGGCGGTGGATGGAGCGGGCTTCCAGGTTTACAAAGGCGAGAAAAACGAAAAGACCATGGATGAGAAAAACACGGGAAAGGGCGATACCGGCCCGCACATGGCTAATTTCCTGAACGCGGTGAAGAGCCGCAACATGAAAGATTTAAACGCCGATGTCCAGACCGGCGTGACTTCAGCCGACCTCTGCCATCTGGCGAACATTAGTTACCGTGTGAAGCGTTCACTGAAGTTCGATGATAAGACCCAGAAGTTTGTGGGCGACAGCGAAGCGAATGCGCTTCTGACGCGCAGCAGGTATCGTGCGCCGTACATCGTGCCGGAGAAAGTTTAGTTAGCGGCAGAGTTCGCGAAGCGATAAAACTACACCGGCGACGCTGAACTTGTCGCCGGTGATTAGTTCGCCATTGATGGTAACGGTCTGCTTTTCCGGGTCTATAAAAACCATTTCCGTGGTGCCTAGATCGACATAATCCTGCAAAAGCTGTGCGGTTTGACCTGACCTTTGCGGTTGGCCGGAGATAGAATCTCAATTACCGCAAACGGATTCATCCGAAGGTAAGGATCACGGCCCTCAATATTCTCCCAAAGTGAATCGGCCCTCTCAACAATCGCAAGGTCGGGAATGCGATAACGAAGCGGACGTTCCGAGATCAAAAATCCGGTATCCCAGATCAAGTCAAGACGGGAATCAAGCTTGCGGTCAATCTCTGCCTGTATCCGCCGGATAAGCCTGTTATAGGGAACGCTGGCAGGAGGCATAATGTGCAATTCGCCGTTGACAACTTCTTCAAGCTGACTTTCAGCCCGCAACAACGACTCTTCGTAACTCACCAAAATCGGAGAGGCCGTCACCTTGTCATGAATTATAGCCTGCAGCTCCATGCGGCCTCGCCCAACTTCCCCGCCCCAGCCGCCAACAAAAAGACGCGTCCCTCTGAGGCGATCCGTAACTCGCGCCCACTTACCATCTCTGCGTTCAACCAACTGCGGGGCACCAGAAAATCGCTGTGCTGGCGGGCAACTACCAACCGTTGAAATTCCGCCACATCATGCCCGAAGATTGAGGTTCCGACCGGTTTTGCATCGCGCAATCCCCAACTTTTCAATCTCTCCCCAAACTGGCCCCAATTGCCTGATTCGAATTGCGGCACACTGAGAATCACGCCCAGCCAATGCAAGTGCGGCTCCAGCCGGAAGTTGCGGTCCTCAGGATCCACAATTCCGTACCGCACTTGCTTCAACGGCAGAACAGCGGAATAAAACTCATCGTCGGGATCGAGAATAATCAGGTCCGCGTCGCGGCGTTCTTCGCAATATGCGGAAAGCGCTCCTGCAATGGGCAGCGTGTTTCCGCTTGCGAACGGAAGCCCCCACGCCGCGCTCGGGCTCGCGGCCTTCACCACAAAAGCGGCACACAAGATTACGGCGGTGAGCGGCCTGCTCATAGCGGGAAGAAAACTGGCAGCCAGAATTGCCAGAGCTGGAATCAGCGGCAGCATATATTGCACGCTGCGGTACTGAAAGATCATCAGAGCCGCGCCGAACACCGCCAGCCAGCACCCTAGCAACAGGGCCAGCGGGTCTTTCCGCTGCCACACAGCCAGGGCAAATGCAGGAACCGACATGGCGCTCA
The DNA here is from genome assembly GCA_043733425.1 of Terriglobia bacterium. GTDB lineage: Bacteria > Acidobacteriota > Terriglobia > Bryobacterales > Bryobacteraceae > JALYXI01. Next base: position 1,623 of record JAYTGM010000255.1, on the reverse strand, counting down.
GCAGCAGCAGTTCCGGATCGCCTGACCAAAGCCGCGATAGATAAAAAACAATCTGGTTCTCCTGGGAAGTTTGCGGCGGCTTACCTCCAAATGCCAATAACTGAACCCCCAGATACTCGGCCAGGAACCATTGTGTATGCACGATGCTTTGATACACATGCCAGGGCAAAGCCACCGCTGCCGCAATCGCGGCGCTCAATAAGACACGCGGTAAACGCGGTCTGCTCTCGCCCCGCATCACCAGCCAGAACAGCCCAACCACCACAAACGGCAGTAACCCCGCGATGCTCTTGGTCAAGATTGCGCATCCCGCCGCTGCACCGAACCACCACACCGTGCGGCGCTCCCGCATGGCCGTATCCCGCACGAATGCGGCGAAGCCGGCCACAATGCAGGCACACAAAAGTATGTCCGTCAGATTGGCCCGCGCCAGTGTATGGAACAGCCTGTCCGATACCAGCAGCACCACTGCCGAATAACCCGCCCACACTGTGCCGCCGCGCGCCATCGCGAACGCCAGCAGACAAATCACAACACCTGAAAGAATTGCCGGAAGCCTCACTCCCACTGAATTTACGCCCAACAGTTTTACCGAAAAGCCAGACAGCCACATCAGCAAAGGCGGCTTAAACAAAACGAAGCGGTCCAGAAATGTCTGGGTCATCCAATCGCCATAGAGGGCCATGTGGATTGCCTCGCGCGTATATACTGCTTCATCCTGTGCGCCAAGCTTGCGTACCGGGTCAATATACCCGGTCACCATCCCGGCGTTCCAGATATTCCAACCGATCGCAACTAACGCAATCATCACCACCGCGGCTTTTACTGCGTTCAATCGGGACAGAACCGTTATCATAGAAGTTTCCAGTGCCCGGTATCTACATCTCATACCCGTTCTGCGCCCAGAAGTGCACGTTTTGCAACTTCGCGTCGGGAGTTCATAGCGCAGAAACGGAGCAGCACTACACAGAATCTCTGCTACAGGAGATTCGCTCCGTTACGCTGCCTTTTACGCCCGACACCATCTATCTAGGCGGCGGAACGCCCAGTTCTCTGAGTGTCCAAAGCCTCGATTCCATTTTTCAGGCCCTCCCGTATCGTTTCCAAGAGGCAACAATTGAAGCGGCTCCAGGCACCCTGACCGACGCCCGCGTTCGCCATTGGCAAGCGCTCGGAATCAATCGCGTGTCGCTGGGCGTCCAATCGTTTGTCACTGAAGAACTGCGCCGCACGGGGCGCCGCCACACTGCGGAAATGGTCGCCGCCGACGTGGCCCTCCTGCGTCAACACGGCATCACGAATTTCAATCTCGATCTCATTGCCGGCCTTCCCGGACAGACCGCGGCTTCCTGGGCTGAATCGCTCGCGTGGATCGAACGCCTTGCTCCCTCCCATGTCTCGGTTTACATGTTTGAGATTGACGAAGACAGCAACCTGGGCCAGGAAGTTCTGTTCAACGGCAAACGCTACGGCGCACCTGATCTGCCCTCCGAAGACCTTACCGCGTTGCTCTACGAAACAGCCGTCACTACCCTGGCCGCCATCGATATCCCGCGCTATGAGATCTCAAACTTCGCCCGGCCCGGCTCGGAATCCCTTCACAATCTGAAGTACTGGCAGCTC
>JAYTGM010000254.1:0-5483 GCA_043733425.1 Terriglobia bacterium | reverse complement strand
GGTTAGAGGGTGTATGCCGCGCCCATCCGGCCACCGCGATGCCAGCCAGCACGACACAACCAGCAACCAATCCTAACGTTCGTTTGTCTTGCAACATGACCTTATTATCCTCTGTATTAACTGATGCTATTTAGGTGCCAAACTTATCAAATGAAGGCGATTTTCATTTGGCACGCAGATTGCACCCCAAAGGTGGTAAATGCCTGAAAATATTGATGAAACACGTTATTCGCGTGAAGGCCTTCAAGAGCCGCCCGTCCCGCAGAGTAACGTTCGGTCGCTACCTGCTCGCCGCAATGCGAATCCACTCATCTGGATAATTCTAGGCGTTCTCACTCTCGCGATAATACTTTTCGTATGGCTGCTCCCCGCAAAGCTTTATCCGGTCGAGGTTGCAGGTAAGTACGGTTTCATCAAAGAAAGTGGATCGATCGTGATTGCTCCGCAGTTCGATGGCGCAAGTAGCTTTTCAGAAGGGCTTGCCCCTGTACTAAACGGCAATTCGTGGGGCTATGTCGATAAGGCGGGTAAATTGGCGATTGCACCGCAATTCGATATGGCGGACCCGTTTACCGACGATGGGTTAGCTCTGGTCGGTACAGGCGGCAAGCTGGGATTTATAGCGAAAGACGGGCGCTTTGCGATCAATCCGCAATATCAGGCTGCCGGGATGTTTGGAAACGGAAAAGCTCCTGTTCTGGTAAACGGAAAATGGGGTTATATAGATAAAAAAGGGGCTATGGCAATCACTCCCCAGTTCGATGAGGCTTCGACGTTTTCAGAAGGCATGGCCGCAATCCGGATTGGGAATTCCCACGGCTACATAGGCAAGAGTGGAAAGATTGAGATCAATCCGCAATTCGCTGTTGCCGGCGATTTTCATGACGACCGGGCTGTTGTTAAAACGGGCGATCGTTTCGGTTACATCGATAAAGATGGAAAAATTGTGATTCCCATGCAGTTTGAGGCTGCAGGGGATTTTAACGATGGATTGGGTCTGGTAGGTGTCGGGCAGCGTTTTGGCTACATCGACAAAAGCGGAAAGATTCAGATCAATCCTCAGTTTGAGAAAGCTGCACCATTTCACCAGGGTTTAGCGGCCGTGTGGATTGGGAATCGCCAAGGTTACATCAACCGCAAAGGTGAATACGTGTGGAGCCCGAGAGCATGAACTGTTGACGCCGTTTTCGGCCTAATGAGAGAAGTACCGAAGCGTCAAATCCAGACCTTCTTCCAATTTAACCGTAGGATTCCAACCCAGCAGAGTCTGAGCTTTCGTAATATCGGGCTGCCGCTGTTTTGGATCGTCCTCAGGCAGCGGGCAAAACTGCAAAGGCAAGTGGCTGCCCGCTGCTTTCTGGATGGCATCCGCAAATTCCCGCACGGTCATTTCCCGGGGGTTCCCCAAATTCACCGGATAGCGTTCGTCTGACATCATCAAGCGGTACAAACCGTCGACCAGATCGCTCACATAGCAAAAGCTTCGGGTCTGGCTGCCGTCTCCGAAAATAGTCAATGGCAGGCCGTTCAATGCCTGATCCACGAACGCCGGCACAATGCGTCCATCGTTCAGCTTCATTCGTGGACCGTAAGTATTGAATATGCGTGCAATGTTGGTTCGCACACCGTGCTTCCGGTGGTAAGCCATCGTAAGCGCTTCGGCGAACCGCTTGGATTCGTCATAACAGGAACGCGGGCCGACAGGGTTCACGTTGCCCCAATACGTTTCCACTTGAGGATGAACGTGCGGATCGCCATAGCTTTCCGAGGTGGACGTCAGCAGGAACCTTGACTGGTGCTGTTTCGCCACTTCCAGCATGTTGCGCGTGCCCATGGAACCGACGTCAAGAGTTTCAATCGGATACTCCAGGTAGTCCTTTGGGCTGGCCGGGGATGCCATGTGCAGCACCGCGTCCACTTGCCCGTCCACGGCGAAAGGCTTGGTGACATCCTGATTTTGAAAAGAAAAACCTGGCTTCCCACTCAGATGCGCAATGTTCCGCATGGCACCGGTAATCAGATTATCGAGCGCGACGATGGTATGGCCTTCAGCCAGAAGTCTGTCGCACATGTGAGAGCCGACAAAGCCTGCGGCGCCGGAAATGACTATACGCAATTGCAATTCTCCAAAACTTTAGTGTCTATCTATCGATAGCAAACGTTTCAGTGTAGCCACTTGCGGCACGGAATTGCTCAGAGCCCGCTTTGGTAGAGTCGAATAGAACTCACATGGGCGAGCCGACTGTCGCTGAAACCGTTCTTCTCTTGGTTCTGATAACCCTTAGCCTGTGGGTATTCTGGCGTCGCTTCGGACCGGTATTGCGCATCATTCGGGAATCGCGCGCGGAACCCGGTTTTGAGTTGGGTGAAGTGGGGCCGCGCATCGGTAACTTCGTTTGGGAAGTGCTATTGCAAGCCAAGGTGATTCGGGACCGCCCGCTTCCGGGCCTTGCGCACGCCTTCGTGTTCTGGGGCTTTTTGGCATTCGGGCTGGTGACGCTGAGTCACGTAGCCGAAGGGTTCCATTTGCACCTGATGCGCAACGCCGGTGGCATCGGTCAGTTCTACGCCGGTTTTGTGGCGTTGTGGGCTATTGCGGTTGCTATTTCCATTGGCGGGCTTTTTTGGCGCAGGTTCGTGACGCGGCCGCGCTGGTTAGGGGAGGTTTCCGCTGAATCCGGCGTGATTGCGGGCCTGATCTTTCTGCTCATGCTGACTTATCTTCTCCGCTTTACGGTTGTGGAGGGTTCATTTTCCGGAAAAGCAAACTGGTGGGTACACACCCTGGCACTTCTTATCTTTCTTCCTTTGATCCCGCACACCAAGCATTTGCATCTGCTGCTTAGCCCGGCGGCTATCTTTGCGAAACGTCAGGGCTTCAGCCAGATTCCGCCCTTGACGGGCGATGAAGATGTCGGCCTGGTTGCGCGTTCGGATGTCACTAATATTGATGCTCTTCAAGCGTTTTCCTGCGTGGAGTGCGGCCGGTGCACGGAACAGTGTCCCGCCTTCAATACGGGAAAAGTTCTGAATCCCAAGCAGGTGATTCTGGGGCTGCGCGATTATCTTCGCGACGGAAATACAAGTGAGCCCATCGTGGGAGTGCATGTGCTTGAAGAAGCTATTTTCCAGTGCACCACTTGTGGCGGCTGTGAAGAATCCTGTCCAGTCGGAATTCAGCATTTGCCAGTGATCATCGGTCTGAGGCGAGGCCGCGTCAATACGGGCGAATGGGAAGATTCCTACGGCACAAAACTGTTTCTGACACTGGAGAAGAATGGAAATTCGCTGGGTTTCGCGGCTTCGGAACGCACGAAATTTATTGAGCGGGCGGCTCTCCCTATTTGGGATGGCTCGCAGGAATATTGCCTGTGGCTGGGCTGCATGGGCGCGTACGATCCGCAAGGCCGCGATACTGTTCAGTCTTTCGCCCGTGTGCTGAATCACCTGGGGATTACATTCGGGATTTTACGAAAAGAGCGCTGCAATGGCGACCCCGCGCGCCGTCTCGGTAATGATCTCCTCTTTGGACAGTTAGCTGAAAGCGGAGTGAAAGGCTTGCAATCGGCCGGCGTGGGCCCCGCGCAAAAGATGGTGTCCATCTGTCCGCATTGTGTCCGCACCATTGGCACGGATTGGTCCGAAGCGGGCACAACTTTTGCCATTGAGCACCATACGGAAGTGCTTGCGCGGTTCGCCGATCGGTTACCTAAGCCCGGCGGGAGCATTGTTTATCACGATCCCTGCTACCTGGGACGCTATCTCAAAGTTTACGATCAACCGCGATCTTTGCTTGGGAACAATCTGAATGAGCCGGTGCGGACGCGCGAAAAATCTTTCTGCTGCGGGGCAGGCGGTGGAATGATGTTTCTCGGTGAAGAAAAAGGCGAGCGCGTGAATCTAAATCGAGTTAAAGAACTTGTAGACACGGGTGCCGAAACCGTGGCTGCCGCTTGCCCGTTCTGTCAGAGCATGTTCCGCGACGCATTGGGCACTGTCACGGACCGGCCTGTTCAGTTGCTCGATATCGCTCAGATTGTTGCCGCGGGGCTGCCCGCCGCACCAACAATATAATTGAAATATGCCTTTCGACGGATTGCGTGTGCTGGCTCTTGAAAGCCGCCGCGCTGCTGAAATGGCGATACTCATCCGCAAGCAAGGGGGCGAGGCGTATGTCGCACCGTCCATGCGGGAAGTTCCCATAGACCGCAACGCCCACGCGTTCGCGTTTGCGGACCGGCTCTTCGCGGGTGGTTTCGAAGCCCTGGTTCTTCTCACCGGCGTGGGCACCCGCTATCTGGATCAGATCCTCGGAACGCGCTTCGCGCCCGGCCGGTTTCAGGACGCGCTCAGAAGCCTTACGTTAATCGCGCGCGGTCCAAAACCGATGGCAGTCCTGCGGGAATGGAATATACCGGGTGCCATTCTGGTTCCCGCACCCAACACGTGGCGAGAGATCCTGATGGTGATGCAAGACCGCCCCGAGCGCCGTGTGGCGGTTCAGGAATATGGCCGGAGCAGCCCTGAACTGCTGGAAGGTTTGCGCGCCATGGGCTGCTCGGTTCACCCCGTACCGGTTTACCAGTGGGAACTGCCGGAAGACACGGGCCCCCTGCGGGAAGCGGCAACGCGTCTGGCCGATGGCGGCTTCGATGTTGCGCTTTTCACCACTTCGATTCAGTTGCCGCATTTACTCCAAGTCGCGGCAGAACTGGAAATTCACCAAGCTGTTTCCGATCGGCTGCGGCAAATGTATATCGCTTCCATTGGGCCCACCACGTCGGAATCTCTTCAAGAGCTGGGGTTTACCGTTAGTTTCCAGCCCTCGCAACCCAAAATGGGCATCTTTGTCGCCGAATGCGCGGCAGCGGTTCACGCCGCCTTTCCAGTAACGCAGACCCATGGCTAAGTCACCGAACGATGGAGGTTTCAGCCAATATACGGGCCTGGCATTCCTGCTTCCTGTCTCTGCCCTTGTGGGATGGGGAATGGGGTACGGCCTGGACAAGTTATTTCATACCGCTTTCCTTCAGTACGTCTTTCTCTTCCTGGGAATTGTCGCGGGAATGATTGAGGCCGTGCGCGAATCGCAGCAACCGTGATTCGCCGGCTGCATTATTTTCTAGCCATTTTGGCGCTAGCCGGAATTATGGGCTTCGGTGCTTATTCCGGATGGCCCGGAGCCGCTGGTTTTGCGATAGGCGCATTCGCCTCCTGGTGGAATTTCCGCAAGCTCCGCGCGCTTGTTGATCTATTGGGCACTCCCGCATCCACGGGTATGGTGGGCGCGGCTGCCTGGACCCTGTTTCGATTCATTCTCCTGGTGGTGGGCGCGTTTGTTATCCTGAAAGTTACGAAAATCAGTCTCCCGGCAGCCTGCTTCGGACTTTTCCTATCCGTCGGTGCCGTGGTCATGGAAGCAATTTTCGAATTCACCTATGCACGATGAAGAAGTCTGGCTGACGCGCCTCTTTAACGACCAC
>JAYTGM010000253.1:0-5493 GCA_043733425.1 Terriglobia bacterium | reverse complement strand
GGTGCGTGGTGGACGCTTATATGCGTGGCTATCGAGAAGCTCTCACCTCAACCGCCGATTGGATTCTGGAAATTGACGCGGGTTTCAGCCATCGTCCGAGCGATATTCCGCGCTTCTTCGCCAAAATGGAGGAAGGTTACGACTGTGTTTTCGCGACGCGTTTTTCAGGTGGCGGACGTATCGAAGGCAGTTCCGCCAAACGTGCTTTGTTAAGCCGGGGAGGAACTATACTCACTAACTTGTTATTGAGAACGCGGTTGACGGATATGACCAGCGGATTTCAGCTTTTCCGAAGGGAAATTTTGAAAAGAGTGCTGGCTAAAGGGATTATGTCACGCGGACCTTTCTTTCAAACGGAGATGAAAGCATATTGCGCGGATTTAAAGGTGGCGGAGGTTCCGATTGTATATTCCATGGCCAGCCACAATATCGGTACAGGCTCCATTCGGGAATCGTTCGAACAACTGGGAAGACTATTTGCTTTGAAACGTTCGCGCTCACTATCCATATAATCAAGTTGGAAGTATTTTGAAAGACGAGGGCAAGGGCTGTGAAAAAGGTTCTGATAGTGGATGATGATCCAGAACTGCTGCAGTATATAGCGACTACGCTGACTCGCGGCGGCGTGCCAGCAATTGGAGCCAACTCAGGCAGTGAGGCCCTGGCAATCTTTCAACAGAGGAAGTGTGAAATTCGGCTAGTGTTGACCGACATTGTGATGCCGCAAACCACCGGGATGGAATTGGCGGCGGCTATTGCGAAGTTGGATCCAAAGTTTCCGGTCATCTTTATGACGGGATACAAAACGGATCATCTGGAACAATACGGCCAAGCGCTGGAGGGGCGGGCTGTGCTGGGTAAGCCGTTTACTCCTAAAGAGCTGTTGACAATCGTAAAAGAAGCCCTGATATCTATCGAGAAGGCAAAGCACGCACTGGGTTAAGATAGCGCCGAAGAGAAAAATCAAGTAAATTAGGATGACGCGGTGAGGTGCGAGAGCGGTTGAATCGTGCGGTCTCGAAAACCGTTGAACCCTCACGGGTTCCGTGGGTTCGAATCCCACCCTCACCGCCAGTATAAATAGTTTGTTTTGAAGTTTATGGGCGGTTTGGTTTTACGTGTAATAGATTCGCGGGAGTCTGCACACCACAAACTCTGAAAAAGCTCAACTTCAGGTTGCAAATGCGGAAGGTCGCGGCTGGTGTAAAGCGCTGCCACCCGCTTCCAAATTCATCGAAGAACCCTCAGCAAATATCGCGGAGGCGAAAGACCGATTCATTTCGAACTCCACCAACGCACTGAAGCTCTCCGCGCCTACGGCAATACATGACTCTCCTTCGGCCACTCATGGGCTACGGTGGCGGGTTCGCCCATACAGCATCAGTTCCCGCGACACGCCCAACCGACGACTCTACGCCACGAGTGATTCCGTACTTCGACGGGGTGGCTGTTCTCTTCGAAGCGGCGGAAATCTTGCGGCAACGATGATTCACCCTTCACGTAGACAAGGAGATACCGAATGATGTAAATCAAATGCTCTCGCGAACCTATCAAGACCGATTGACATTGCGGCCCGACACCGAAGGGCTGAAGATAAGCATCTTGCCTTATAGCAGTTACGTTTAATTTGCATGCTCCAAAATTCGAAGGTGCCAATAGGGGACGCTCCCGACATCGCGTCCAAGTCCATTCCCGATACACTGGCCGCGCTTGAGGTCAATCCCGATAAGGGACTCACTGCTGCCGACGTGGACACGCATCGCAAAGTGCACGGCTATAACGAGGTAGCCGAGCAGAAGGGGCATCCGATTCTCCGCTTCCTGAAAAAATTCTGGGGCCTGTCTGCCTGGATGCTGGAAGCGATCATGATTCTCTCGGCCGTGCTCCAGAAATACTCAGACCTTGCAGTGGTGAGCGCTTTACTGGTTGTAAACGCCGTCCTAAGCTATGTGCAAGAGCGCCGGGCCGAAGGCGTCGTCGAAACATTGCGGAAAAAGCTGCAGGTAAGTGCGCGTGTTCTGCGCGATGCTGCGTGGCAGGTTATCCCGGCTAGGGAACTAGTCCCCGGCGACATCGTCCGCGTGCGTCCAGGCGACATAATTCCCGCCGATGTGAAGCTGCTGACGGATGGTTTGAGCGTTGACCAATCGGCGCTCACCGGCGAATCGACGGATGCCGAAAAAAAGCCCGGCGACGTATTGTCGTCAGGGTCAGTCGTCCGCCGCGGAGAAGGCAACTGCGTGGTCATCCTGACAGGCGCGAAAACCTACTTCGGCAAAACTACGGAACTCGTTCAGCAAGCACGCCCGAAGCTGCACATTGAAGCGGTAGTGGGCAAGGTGGTCCGGTGGCTCTTCGTCATCGTCGGAGCGCTGCTGGGCATGGTGGTCGTACTATCGTTGGTCCGCGGCACGCCCCTCATCCAGATGGTTTCGCTGATGCTGGTGCTTTTGATGAGCGCGGTGCCGGTGGCCCTCCCAGTCATGTTCACCGTGAGCATGGCCGTGGGGTCAAAAGAACTGGCGAAGCGCGGCGTGCTGGTTACCCGCCTCAGTGCCGCTGAGGATGCCGCCACCATGGACGTGCTCTGCGTGGATAAGACGGGTACCATCACCATGAATCAACTTGCCGTGACAGGAGTAACCCCTCGGGAACACGCAACGGAATCCGACGTACTATTCGCCGGTGCTCTCGCGTCGCAGGAAGCGAACCAGGACCCGATCGATCTTGCGTTCCTGGCGGCGGCGAAATCTCATCGGGTGTTCGAAGGCATTGCCGCGGTCACGCCCGTTTCCTTTGCGCCTTTCGATGCGAAGAACCGGCGTACGGAAGCGGTTGTCGAACAGAATGGGCAACGGACGCGAGTGATGAAGGGAGCGGTGCGGACCGTCGCTGAAGCTTGTGGGATGCAGCCCGCAGCCTTAGAAGGCCTGGAAGAGCAGGTGCGCGAATCGGCTCAAAAGGGCTATCGAACGCTGGCGGTGGCGCGCGGGCCAGAGACAGGCATCCCCGTATTATTGGGGCTCGTAACGCTATACGATCCGCTGCGGCCCGACGCAAAAACGCTCATCGGGGAACTTCGCGATCTTGGGGTGCACGTAAAGATGTTAACCGGCGACGCTCTGGCGGTTGCGTTGGAGATCGGCCGCGAGGTCGGGTTGCCCAACGTCCGGCGGGTGGCGGACTTGAAGGCTGAGAGCGTAAAGCCAAGTGGGAAGCATATCGATCTTTTGGCTGGGGCCGATGGTTTGGCTGAAGTGTACCCGGAAGACAAGTACATCGTTGTCCAACACCTGCAGGCGGCCGGGCACGTAACCGGCATGACCGGAGACGGCGTGAACGATGCGCCCGCACTGCGTCAGGCCGAGGTGGGCATTGCCGTCAGTTCCGCAACCGATGTCGCCAAGGGTGCAGCCAGTGTTGTCTTGACTGAAGCCGGACTGACGAACATCGTAGCGCTCGTGGAGCAGGGTAGAACAATCTACCAGCGCGTGTTGACGTGGATAGTCAACAAGATCAGCCGAACAATTCTGAAGGCCGCCTTCGTGGCTATTGCATTTGTCGTGACAGGCAAGTTTGTAGTCTCTGCATTTGCAATGCTGCTGCTGGTCTTTATGACCGATTCCGCCAAAATCGCAATCGCCACTGACCACGTCCGCCCGTCCAAAAGGCCGGAGACGTGGAACATTGGCGGGTTTATCACCGTGTCCGTGGTGCTGGGCGTCGCGATGGTGGCAGAAGCGCTCGTCTTGTTGTGGATCGGCTGGTCAAGATTCGGTCTGGCAACTAATGACGGTGCTCTCTACACGTTCAGCTTCCTGACGTTACTTTACTTCGCAGTGTTCTCCGTAATATCGGCGCGTGAACGTCGCTCTTTCTGGAGAACGATGCCTAGCACGACGCTGCTAACCGCGCTTGCAGCGGATGCGCTTACCGGAACGATTCTTACATGGGTCGGTCTCAAGGATCTTGTTCCCTTGCCGGGGTGGCAGATGCTGGTCATTTTTGGTTACGCTCTGGTGGTATGCCTTGGGGTGAACGACGCCGTGAAAGTTTCTTTAATAAGGCTTCTGATCCCGGAGGCGGCAGCGGAGTGATTTCAGAATCCGCTCATTGCGGACGATGCGCCTGTCCCTCACATAGATGCTGCGATTGGTATAGTCCCCAATGTCGGGTTCGTGCGTGACCATTAACGTATCGATCCCCTTCTGGCGGTTTAGGTGTTGAAGAATCGCCAGAATCTCAACGTTTGTACGCGAATCCAGGGCACCGGTCGGTTCATCCGCCAATACGATCTGCGAATGATTTACGAGAGATTGAGCAATGGCAACGCGCTGATGCTGCCCGCCGGAGAGTTGGTTGGGGTTATGGCAGGCACCGTCCGCAAGTCCAACTGAAGCCAGCGCCTGAAGGGCATGGGCGCTGGCTTCAGGCACCGGCTCGGCGGCATAAAGCATTGAGGTGCAAATGGAGCGCCAGTGGCCGCAAACGACGAACCGGGAAAAATCTAATGCCATTGCTTTCGCTCATCTGAGCGTCTGCCTGCGCGACTATTTCTTTCGCTATCTGTCTGTTACTCAAAAGTGAGAACGGTTCGCCCCGTGACATTCCCTTTTGCAAGATCGTCAAGCGCATCGTTCACGTCTCGGAATGGCCGCAGGTGAATTTCGGAGACTACCTGGGAATGACTGGCAAAGGAAAGCGCTTCCGCTTGATCGCTCCGAGTGCCAACAAACGATCCGCGAATTGTGATGCCTCTCAGAACCATATCGAAAATCGATACTGGGAAATCGCCGGAGGGCAGGCCCACCAGAACGCAGGTCCCTTTCCTGCGCGTCATGCCGAGTCCCTGCTGAAATGCCGCCTTTGACGGTGCGGTGATGATGACGCCGTGGGCACCGCCAATCTCCTTTTGCAGGAACTCAGCAGGATTAGTTGTGCGGGCGTCTACGACGATATCCGCGTGAAGAGCCCTGGCGAGTGCAAGCTTGTCTTCGGCAACATCGATTGCGGCGATGTGCAAGCCCATAGCCTTGGCGTATTGCAGGGCAAGATGACCAAGTCCACCGATGCCCGAGATAGCGACCCAATCTCCGGCTGTCAGGTCGGCTTGTTTTAGCGCTTTCCAGGTCGTCACTCCCGCGCAGAGAATTGGAGCGGCTGCATTGGATGTGAGACCGGCAGGTATCGGGATAACGTAAGCGGCGGGACCGATTTCGTATTCCGCAAAGCTGCCGTTGGCCGAATAGCCACCGAACACTGCTTTGGGACAGAGGGTTTCCCAGCCGCTCAGACACCATTCACAGTAACCGCAGGCCTGGTGCAGCCAAGGTAACCCTACCCGATCTCCTTCTTTGACGTTTTTCACGGAAGAACCCGCCCGAACTATCGTCCCTACACCCTCATGCCCGGGAACAAACGGGAGCGTCGGCTTGATGGGCCAGTCCCCGTTGACCGCGTGAAGGTCGGTGTGGCATACGCCGGTCGCCGCCA
>JAYTGM010000252.1:0-5512 GCA_043733425.1 Terriglobia bacterium | reverse complement strand
TGAGTTGTCCGGAACCGTGTTTGCCGTGCCGGATTTTCAAAGCCCCCTACTGGGTGGATGGCTAGAGGGCAGGGGCAGTCACTCGCGGTAGCATTTCGAGTGTGTTACTCTGCTATTGTACGAAAACGAGAGAAAGAGAAAACTAGGAGCAGTAATTCTGTAATGGCGTTAGCAACAGACATAAAGCGGCAAATAGTCGCAAAAAATCAGGTTCACACCAGCGATACCGGTTCTCCGGAAGTGCAGATTGCGATTTTAAGCGGCCGCTTGCAGCAGCTTAAAGGGCATTTCGAAATGCATAAGAAAGACCATTCTTCCCGTCGAGGGTTGCTTACGATGGTCTCAAAACGTCGCAAACTGCTGACCTACCTTAAGAATAACGATCCCGAGCGGTACAAGAACGTTCTTGTGAAGCTTGGAATCCGCCACTAACAGTTTTCACTCCCGGCGCATTGCTGCAACATTGGCAGAATCCGCTGCCCCGTCCCGGTGGACGGGAAACAACCCGCTGAACGCGACGCATCCGGTATTCCCCGGTCTCCGTTCCCTCCTGCTTTTCCCCTCCCTCGTTTTTCTACCTGGCTTTTCATCTAAGAAATACCCGGTTTTCCGGACCCCACAAAGGACTTGCGGATAGGAACGTACCTCTCCCGTCGAACTATGGAACACACATTTGAAATTGAATTAGGCGGTCGCAAGATCACAATCGAAACTGGAAAGCTTGCCAAACAAGCCAACGGCTCGGTTGTTGTCCGCTCCGGCGATTCGGTAGTGCTGGTCACTGCCTGCGCGAACGAAAACCCCAAACCCGGTCAGGCGTTTTTTCCCCTCACGGTCGATTACCGCGAATACACCTATGCTGCCGGACGTTTTCCAGGCGGCTTCATCAAGCGCGAAGGGCGTCCTTCGGAAAAAGAGATTCTTACCAGCCGATTTATTGACCGTCCCATGCGGCCTCTCTTTCCGGAAGGCTTCATGTGTGAAACGCAGATTATCGCTATGGTGCTTTCGGCTGACCCGGAACAGGACCCGGCGGTTCTAGGCATCATCGGTGCCGCTGCCTCTCTTGCCATTTCCGATATTCCATTCCATCATTTTGTTGGCGCAGTGCGCGTCGGTTTTGTGGATGGAAAGCCGACCGCGAATCCTTCTTACTCAGAAGGCCGCGCATCGAAGTTAAATATTGTGGTTGTCGGCACCGAGGGCGGCATCGTGATGGTGGAAGCTTCCGCCACCCAGGCCAGCGAAGCGGAAGTGCTGGAATGCATCGAATTCGGCCACGAGTGCTGCAAGAAAGTATCTGCGGTGATTGAGACCATGGTCAAGCAGTTAGGCAAGACCAAGCGCGTGTTTAATTCACCGGAAATTGCTCCAGAGATTGCAGCGAAGGTTTCAGACATTGCGCTTGTAGGCCTGACAGACGCGCTTGATACTCACAAACACCATAAGCTCGAAAGCTATGCGCTTATCTCAGGCATCAAGGCCAAAGTGAAGGAAGCGTTTGAGCCGGAACATGTAGAGCAAGGCGTGAAGGCTCTGGACGCTCTGAAAGAGCGCATCTTCCGCGATGAAATGCTGAAGAAGCGCCGCCGCCCTGATGGCCGCCAGTTCGATGAAGTCCGGCCCATCTGGATTGAAACCAGCGCACTGCCCCGTACACACGGCTCCTGCGTATTTACGCGCGGCGAAACCCAGGCCCTGGTTACCACCACACTTGGCACCAAAGACGACGAGCAGCGCATTGAACTGCTGGAACCGGGTGAGGTTTCCAAGCGCTTCATGCTGCATTACAATTTCCCGCCATTCAGCGTGGGTGAAGTGGGCTTCATGCGTGGTGCCGGCCGCCGCGAAATTGGACATGGCGCGTTGGCAGAACGTGCTTTATCGGCCGTGCTTCCCGACGCCGCCTCGTTCCCGTACACACTCCGCTGCGTCAGCGACATTCTGGAATCGAACGGTTCCAGTTCCATGGCCAGCGTATGTGGTGCGAGCCTTTCCATGATGGACGCTGGCGTGCCGCTCCTTGCACCGGTTTCCGGTGTTGCGATGGGTTTAGTGAAAGAAGGTGACGATTACGCCATCTTGACTGACATCGCAGGCGCTGAAGATCACTACGGCGATATGGATTTCAAGGTGGCTGGAACCGCTGTGGGTATCACCGCGATGCAGATGGATATCAAGGTCCCTAATATCACCACCAGCATCATGAAGGAAGCGCTTGAGCAGGCGCGCCGCGGACGTTTGTTCATTCTGGACAAGATGAACGAAGCCCTCGCGCAGCCCCGTACTCAGATGTCCGAGTATGCTCCGCGCATTTATACGCTAAAGATTCCAGTGGATAAAATTCGTGATGTCATCGGACCGGGCGGCAAAGTGATCCGCGGCATCATCGAACAGACAGGCGTGAAGATCGATGTCGAAGACGATGGAACCATCAACGTGGCGTCGAGCGATCAGGCAGCGGCTAAAAAAGCGCTGCAGATTATCGGCGATATCACTGCGGTTGCGGAGATCAACAAAACATATCTCGGCAAAGTGGTCCGGCTAGTGGATTTTGGCGCATTTGTCGAGATCTTCCCCGGTACGGATGGTCTTCTGCACATCAGCGAAATTGCTGAGGCCCGTGTAAAAGACGTGCGTGATGAGTTGAAAGAAGGCGACCAGATCCTGGTGAAGGTGCTGGCTCTTGAAGGCAACAAAATCAAGCTCAGCCGGAAAGCGGTTCTGAAAGAGCAACGCGAAAAGCTGAAGACCTAATCAGTAAACCAAGCAACGGAAAAGCCCGGCCCTGATTACTCAGGCGCCGGGCTTTTTTAGTCTAAACCAGATTTTTAATAACCACCACTAGCTGGCAAGCTCCACCTCAATCTTCTTCTTCTCCGCGTCCAGCCTGGTGATTCGGAAGCTGCGAACCTGGCCCTCGCGAATGGCTTCTTTGCGCGCGGGTTGCGACGTATCGCCCGCGCCAGTTTTCCATTTGCTTGCCAGCATGCTGCTTAGCGAAGACACATCCGCCTTCGATTCGCTCCGGCGCTCTTCCTTCGCTTCGCCGGGCATCACACAGGAGGCGAACACGCCTTCACCCAATTCCACGCTTACTTTGCCGCGCGACATTTCCGCTATGCGGCCCGTCACCGTATCGCCCTGTTTGTGTTCCGCAATGTATTCGTCCGCGGAGGTGGGAATCAGCTGTTTCATTCCAAGCCGGATGCGACGCTTGGCTTTGTCGATTTCGAGAACAACAGCTTTTACCGTCTGTCCGGCCTTAAGGACATCTTGAGGTTGATTCAGCCGTTTTTCATTGGTGATGTCGCCAACATGAATCATGCCTTCCACATCTTCGGCAAGCTGAACGAACGCACCGAATTTTGTCAGGCTGGTGATAGGCGCGTCCACCACCGTGCCGACCGCGAAACGCGTTTCCGTATCGGCCCACGGGTCACCCAGCGCTTGCTTCAGGCCTAGCGAAACCCGATGTTCTGCTAAATTGACCCCGAGGATCACAACGTCCACAAGATCTCCCGGCTTCACCAGATCAGAAGGCTTGCGCACCTTCTTCGACCAGCTCATCTCCGACAAATGCACCAAGCCATCCAGCCCAGGCTCCAGTTCCACGAAGGCACCGAAATCCGTCACGCGGGAGACTGTCCCCTTCACGCGGTCGCCAACATGAAACTTATCCTGCGCAGTGGTCCACGGATTGGCCTGCAGTTGCTTCATCCCTAAAGAGATCCGGCGCTTCTTCGGATCGACTTTCAGAATTTGAACGTCCACATGCTGCCCAACCGTCAATACGTCAGAAGGTTTGTTCACGCGGCCCCAGGAAATTTCAGCCACATGAAGCATTCCATCCACGCCGCCCACGTCGATGAACGCCCCGTAATCGGTCAGGCTGCGCACTGTGCCGTGCACCACCATGCCTTCGCGCAGTTCACCCAACATCTGCTCGCGCTTATTCTTATCTTCTTCTTCCAGAACTACGCGGCGGTCCACCACCACGTCTTCTTCGGCTACATCGAGTTTTATAATGCGGCAGGTGATGTCCTGACCGACTAGCTTCTCGAGTTCAGCGGCATCTTTGGCACCACTGCGCGAAGCGGGCATGAAGGCGCGAAAGCCGACGTCCACCGTGACGCCGCCTTTTACGGCCCCTGTTACCCGGCCACCTACGGTCGCTTTATCGGCAAACGCTTTCTCGAGTGCACTGAAATCTTTCGGCCGCTCGAACTTGATTAGAGAAAGATTGAAGTAGCCTTCCGGATCGTGGCCCGATATGGCTACCTGAATCTTGTCGCCCGGCTTCACATTCAGTTCGCCATTCGGCTCACGCAAACTGGCAGCGGGCAGTGCGCCTTCTTCTTTCATCCCGAGATCGAGAAATATCAGATCTCCCGAAACGGCAAGCACGGTGCCTTCGCGGCCTTCTCCGGTGGCCGGTTTACGGGGTTGGGTTTGTTCGAATTCTTTGAGGACATCGCCAAAGGACGAAACTTCCGCCTCGCGGTCCACAGATTGTTGATTGGGCATGGGGGGAATTACGTTTTTATTCTTGCATACCGCGTTAATCCGCGCGGGGTGGGCCAACGGCTAAGATGATGAGTTGGCTGCGCTATTGAAACTCGGGAAAGGCCGGATTGAAGCTTTGAGCGACGGCGTCTTCTCCATTGCAATGACGCTCCTAGTGTTGGAATTGAAAGTTCCAGAGCTGTCGCACCATGCAACGAATGACGAACTGCTGGCCGCGCTGGCAAAACTGCGCCCCTCGTTTCTCACGTTTTTCATCACGTTCATGATTTCGGGTACGTTCTGGTTCCTGCATCACCTGACATTTCATTTCGTCAAACACATGAATCAGGTGCTCTGTTGGATTAATTTATTCTTCCTGATGTTTGTATCGCTACTCCCCTTCTCTGCAGGGCTGCTGGGACATTTTGCCGGCCAACAGGTTTCGCAGCTTTTTTACTTCGGGAACTAACTGGTTCTGGCACTGCTGCTTTTGGCGCACTGGATGTACGCACAGAAAAAGGGCCTGACGGATACCGAAGAGCACCCGGAACAGGCCGCGATCGTCACGTGGCGAATCTGGTCCATGACGGTGGCCTTTACCGCGGGACTGCTGATAACGCCGCTTCGATCAGAGGGAGGCCGTATCGGCTTCGCAGTGGGATTGATTTGTATGGCTGGTTTGCGAAGGCTCATTCTGAAACGCAGATTTCGCAATCGGTCATAATACAGGTATGCAAGACGTCCTGAACGGCCCTCTGGAGTCTCTCGAACAGTGGGACGATTTTGTAAAATCCCGTTACCGCGCCGATAAAGAGAAAGATGAGTTTCGCAATTATCGCGCTGGCGCAAATCCAGGGGTCGAAGAATTTTACCGCCAGAACCACGCTCATCAGACACTCGATTTCGTTCTTCGCAAGAAAGCCGAGTATGGCTTGCTAAAGAAAAACCGCATGGGCGTCTGGGATGCGCTGGAGCATTTGAACACACTGGTGGACGATAGCGACCC
>JAYTGM010000251.1:0-5528 GCA_043733425.1 Terriglobia bacterium | reverse complement strand
CGTTTTCAGTAATCTCGATCTTTCCGTCCTGCACATCTTTTGGGTGGACGAAGGTAATGGATTCAAGGATGCCCAGGCTCTTGAGAATGATGGCGCAGACAAGCCCATCGAAATCGCTTCTGGTGAGAAGCCGGTACTGCCTGGGTTGGGGCGATTCGGGTTGGCGCGATTCAATTGGAACGCTGTTCATGATTAGCCTATCGGCGGATTGGGGGCGGAAGAATAGAGTAAAGTGGCGCGAACAGACAAGAAAAACGCGAATTACCCTACACTCAAAAGAGAAAAAATTTATGGATCAGCGGCGTGTTTTGATTCCACTTTTTGTAGCGGGAAGTTTGTGCTTCGGCCAGAGCAAAGTCGATTCCAAAATTCTGACTGGCGACAGCGCGTTTGCGGATTATCACACCGTGCAGCCGGGAGTGTTCCGGAAGATCACCGCGGATGCTCTGCCGAAGCCCTTTGCGACAAAAGGCGTTTCGAACGGGCCCTCCATGGTGGCGATGCCCCCCGGCGCATGGCCTAAGGCACCAGCAGGCTTCAAAGTAGAGCGCTATGCGATGAACCTTGACTACCCCCGCACCATTCGGCGGGCCCCGAATGGGGATTTGCTCGTGGCGGAAACTAACTCCGGGGAGCTGAAGATTTTTCGGGGCATCACCAAAGAAGGTAAGCCGGAGCAGACTTCCACTTTCGCGACGAGGCTTCGGGGCCCCTTCGGGATCGCTTTTTATCCCCCCGGCGCTGACCCGAAGTGGATCTATGTGGGAAACAGCAATGCCGTGGTTCGTCTGCCTTACAAGAACGGCGATTTAAAAGCGACCGGTGCTGCGGAAGTGATTGTGCCGGACATTCCCACCGGCGGCCACTCCACGCGCGACGTCGCGTTCTCTCAAGATGGCAAGCGGCTGTTTCTGGCGGTGGGATCGCGTTCGAATATTGACGACCCCGATAAACACGCCGCGGAGAAGTTGCGCGCCAACATTCTGGAGTACACGCCGCAAGGAAAGTTCGTGAAGGTGTATGCATCCGGCATTCGGAATCCGGTGGGGATCGCCGTAAACCCGCTGACGAATGAGCTTTGGTGCTCTGTAAACGAGCGCGATATGCTAGGCGACAATCTGGTGCCGGATTACATTACCCACGTGCAGGAAGACGGCGTTTATGGCTGGCCCTGGTATTACATGGGCAGCAATCAGGACCCACGGCTCAAGGGTACGCGGCCGGAATTGAAAGGCCACGTGATTGTGCCGGACGTGCTGCTGCAGCCGCACAATGCATCGCTGCAGATGATGTTCTATGACGGCAACCAGTTTCCCGCCGAGTATGCCGGCGATGCATTCGCAGCCGAACATGGGAGTTGGAACAAGGCGGTGCGCGCGGGGTATGAAGTGGTTCGTGTGCCCTTGGTAAAAGGGCATGCCACCGGAGAATACGAAGATTTTCTTACGGGGTTTGTGACTGAGGCGGGAGAAGTCTGGGGCCGGCCGGTAGGGGTTGCCACGGCGATGGATGGATCGCTGATGGTGACCGATGACGGGTCTAAATCAATCTGGCGTGTTACTTACGTTGGGGAGTGAGTAACACGCCAGCAAAATGCAAAAGTTCGCTAAGCCGGTTTCTTGTGAGCTAAGCGGCTACAGGCAGCGCCGGAGCCTTCGGGATCCAGCTTATCTTTCTCCATGTAATCGATTTTGCCGTCCTTATCAATCACAAACGTCACCCGGTAAGCCATTCCGCGGTTGGGGATGAGAATACCGTATTCCGTGGTGACCTTGCGGTCGGCAAAATCGCTAAGCAAGGGAAAGGTGAGTTTATTTTGTTCGGCAAAAGCTTTTTGTGAAGGGGAATTGTCAGTGCTGACACCGAACATGGCGGTGTCATTTTCATCGAATTTAGCGTGACCAGCCTGGTACGCCGTCATTTCCTTCGTTCAACCACCGGTGAAAGCGGCGGGGAAGAAGGCGAGTACAACGTTCTTCTTCCCGCGAAATTCAGACAAAGTCACTTTCTTGCCATCGGTACCGGTAAGGGTGAAGTTCGGTGCCATATCACCCACCTTAAGTGTGGTGGAAGCGCTTGGCGGCGTCTGTGCGGTAAGAGCCGCGGTCAAAAGTAACAACAAACAGGAACTGGTGCGCATGGTTCTCCTCAGGTATTCAAGCTATCACGCAAAAGCACCAGCCTGCTGTGTGGTTACCAGCGCCCGATAATGGGTTGATATCCCGAAGGGCCGCCGAACGCAATGAACCGATCGTTGCCGGGCCCGGTGCCGTCATACGTGCCGTTACCATTGTAATCAATCACCCAGAAGCCGTTGACGTACACGCCGATCTTGGTAAACCCGCTGCCGTTCCAATCCGCCACGATGGGAACTTCTCCCGCAGTTCCGCCAAACCCATAGAACCTGTCCTGGCCAGCGCCGACCCCGTCGTAAGTCCCGTTCCCGTTATTGTCCAAAATCCAGAATCCGGCACGGAAGATGCCGATCTTGGTTGTACCGTCGCCGGTCCAATCGCCCACCACGGGTTTATCGCCATTGGAATAAGGGAACGCAGTATAGTTCTTATCGGCTGTTGTAAAGCTACCGTCGCCGTTGAAATCGAGCACCCATGAGCCGTTAAAGAAATACCCCACCTTGGACCGGCCATCGCCGTTCCAATCGCCTACTTCCGGTATTTCACCCGCACCATTACCGCCGAAGCCGTAGAAGCTATCCTGCCCGACGCCGACACCATCGAACGTGCCGTTGCCGTTAGTATCTAGCGCCCAGGAACCGTTATTATAGAAACCGATTTTGGTTCTGCCGTCGCCGTTCCAATCGCCCACCACGGGCACGTAAGCGGCGCTGGCTCCGCCGAAGGCGTAGAACTTATCGCCGCCCGGCCCGGTGCCATCATAAATGCCGTTGCCGTTGTAATCGAGCACCCAGAAACCATTCAAGTAATAACCGACTTTCGTATGCCCGTCGCCGTTCCAATCGCCTGTAACCGCAATGGCTCCTGGCTGGCCGGCAAAGGCGAATACCCTGTCGGAAGCTTCGTAAGCACCGCTGCCGTTCGAATCGAGAGCCCAAGTGGGGCCGGAGGGCTGGAAGTAACCCACGCTGAAGGGCACATTAACGAAGAGAGTTCCCACTTCACTAGTGGCACCGCCGATGCTCATGGTGATAGAAAGCGCACCGCTGGGGGCATCAGGCGGTACCTGAATTCGTAGCCGGTAAGAACCATATGTCCTCTGCACCAAGCCTGAATTCAGCACCGTCGCGGCAATTCCGTTAACCAGAACTACAGGCTGAGTGGTGGTGAAGTAAAACGGCGCGTCAGGAACGGTGCCGTCCGGTTGCGCGGGGGACGTGGGGCCAAGACCCTGAACCAGGATGAAAATATTTTCAGACGGCAGCGCGGGAGCCTTCGCGTTCACGAAGAGTCCGTTTGCATGGGTCGCGAGCGCTAAAGGACCGGTGGTGGAGGAATTCACGTGAAAAAATGCCGGAGCGTACGCTGTCAAATTGATCGAAAACGGTGCCGATGTGCCGTTTCCCGCAACCGTCACGGTAACGGGAGTGGCTCCCAAAGGCGAAGCAGTCGGCACTTGAAAGTTCACCTGCGTGGCGCTCGAAAAGATGACAATGGCGGGCTGCCCGCCAACAGAAACTGTTGATCCGGGTCCCAGGTTGGCGCCGAACACGGCTGCGGGTTCACCCGGAGTGAGGCGAGCGTCGAACGATGCCGCGTTGACGATAGAAGTGATGGACGGTGGGGCGGCGTAGAGTTGAGAAATAGAACATCCAGCCGCAAGAAGAACGAAGGCGAAGTTGCTCAAACTTCGAGCGGAAGTGTTGCCGTTTAAACGCATAGAAGGAGCTCAGCTTCTATTTTTACCATTTACCCACGATCGGTTGATAGCCCACCGAACCGCCAAAGGCAATAAAGCGATCGTCCCCTGGACCGGTGCCGTCATAAAGTCCGTTGCCGTTGTAATCCAACACCCAAAAGCCGTTCAGGTAAAAGCCGATCTTACTGGTCCCGCTGCCGTTCCAATCCGCCACGAGCGGAATCTCGCCCACGGTGCCCCCGAAGCCGTAAAACTTATGCTGGCCCGCGGCTGCTCCGTCATAGGTTCCGTTGTTGTTACTGTCCAGAAGTCAGAATCCGCTGCGGAAGATGCCGATTTTGGTCTTGCCGTCACCGTTCAATCGAGAGCCCACGTAGGCCCGCTCGGCAGAAAAAAGTTTACTTTGTAAGGCGGTTATACGGTTCCCGCCTGCGTTACCGTAAAAGCCCCTCCGCCAATGTTCACGGTCGCGGTCCGGCCCGGTCCAGTTGCCGCCGAAACAGTGAACGTTACACTACCGCTGCCCGTACCGGTACTTGAGCTGGTAATTGTGACGAAGGGCGAGCCTGCTCGCACCAGCATATGGGCAGCTAGGATCGGTAGCCTGGATCGTGATGGATCCGGTGCTGCCGCTTGCACCTATATTCACTGTTGGCGTACTCGACGTGAAAAAGCACGCTGTTGAGACGTGCTTACTATAGACTCGTCCGATGCAAGACATATTTCGAGATCTTTGGGACAGCCTGCAGCATTTGGGAGTGGCTTATCTGCTGACTGCCCTGATTGGGTGGGAGCGGGAACGGGAGGCGCACAGTGCCGGGGTGCGCACTTTTCCTATTGTCGGGATGGCCAGTTGCGGTTACTTGCTGCTGCTGGGCGGGCACCCGGAGCCGGGGGCGCAATCACGGCTGCTGCAAGGGTTAGTAACGGGAATCGGGTTTATCGGCGGCGGAGCCATCCTGAAAGAAGGGAGTACGGTCAAAGGTACAGCCACGGCGGCAAGCGTATGGAACGCGGGGGTGATTGGCGCGGCGGTGGCTATGGATCATTACGGGATAGCGATTGTGCTTGCGGTGATGAATTTACTCACGTTGCGCGCCTTCCTGCCGGTGAAAAAGTGGTTGGATGGCAAAAAGGAGGGAATGGAATAAGTGCCCATGAAACACGAAGCAAGGGCAGCCCAGGGAAGGGATCAGCGCGCCAGGCTAAGCCGCGCAAAATTGGGCGAGCTGGCCTCAAGAAAAAAGGGTTTCGACCCCGTGCGCGCCGTGCTGCGTTCCGGCAAAGGGCGGCTTCAGACTCTGCTGCCGGTGAAGTATAAGAAAATGGCGGCTTCGCCGTTCGCTTTTTTCCGCGGCTCCGTGGCGCTTATGGCTGCGGATCTGGCGCGTGCTCCCAATACGGGCCTGACGGTGCAGCTTTGCGGCGATGCGCATATCCAGAATCTGGGCTCGTTCGGCACGCCAGACGGCCGCACCGTTTTCGACATCAACGATTTCGACGAATCCGCACCGGGCCCGTGGGAGTGGGACGTCAAGCGGATGGCTGCCAGTATTGTTCTGGCTGGGCTGGAAATCGGCCAAACGCGCGAAGCATGCGGGAGCGCGGCGGAAAAGTTCGCGGCCAGTTACTGCACGCTGATGGAATTCCTGGCGGGGCAGCCGATTCTCGCCGCGGCCCGCTACCAGATCCAC
>JAYTGM010000250.1:0-5552 GCA_043733425.1 Terriglobia bacterium | reverse complement strand
AGCGCTTCCAAGCCGTCGAAATCCGGCAAAGAGTAATCCGCCAGGATCAGATCGAACGTCTTCGTTTCAAGGGCAGAAATAAAGTCCTTATGGTATTGAACGCGGGTACAGAGAACCTCAACTTTGGCAAACTGGAAATAGGAAAGTTCCAGATCGGCGTCAAGGTCGCTGTCTTCCAGTAGTAGCAGAGAGATGGGCATCAGGGCCGGTAGCGAAGGCTGCCCGGAGGTGGTTCGTTCAACACGGCCCAGAAAACCGCCAACTCGCCGATGGCTTCGACGAACTGGGTGAAGCCCACCGGTTTCACTACGTAAGCGTTTACTCCCAGGGTGTAGCTGCGAACCAGATCCTTGTCTTCACGCGAGGATGTGAGCATCACGATCGGCACGTGTTGCAACGTTGGGTCGGCCTTGATCTGTTTCAGAACTTCCAGCCCGTCCACCTTAGGGAGTTTGAGATCGAGGAGAATGAGGGCGGGATTTCCTTGGGCACGGTCCTGGTAGACTCCGCGTCTAAACATATAATCCAGCGCCGCAGCACCGTCGTGGGCTATGGTCACCTGATTCGCAAGACGCATTTTCTCCAGTGAAATTAGGATAAGCTCCCGATCGTTGGGATTGTCTTCAACCAGCAAAATCGACCTTAACAGATCACCCATTGCTGGTGCTTACCTCCGCGGAATCGGGAAGCGAAAAGCTGAATGCCGCTCCTACGTCCAGGGTTCCTTCGGCCCAAACAAGACCGCCGTGCCGGGCTACGATTCTCTTCACGTTAGCTAATCCGATTCCAGTGCCTTCGAAGTCTTCGATCTTGTGCAGGCGTTGGAAAATCCCGAATAGTTTGCCGGAATATTGCTGGTCGAAACCAACGCCGTTATCACGGATTGTAAACACCGTTTCTTTGCCGCGCCGCGATGCCCCGATTTCCACGACTGCCCCTGCCCGAGGTCTACTGTATTTCAGAGCATTGGAGATCAAATTCTGAAAAACGAGGCGAAGCATGAAGAGGTCGCCGTCGATTTGAGGAAGCGATCCAATGCGCCACTCGATGGATCGATGGGGCTCGTCGAGAAGCGCCTTGACTTTCACTTCTTCGATAAGCTGGAGCGAATCGATGCGGGTGTAATGAAGCACAGCCCGGCCCATTTGCGAAAAACTGAGTAGGTTATCTACGAGATTGCCTGCAAAGTGAGCCGATTCGATGATGGTGGCCAGGTAACGACGGCCTGTAGCGGAAAGGTTTGCGGAATCCAGCTCTCGCAGTAATTCAGAAAATCCAACAATATGGCGGAAGGGCGCGCGCAAATCATGAGAAACGGCATAAGAAAACGTCTCCAGTTCTTCGTTGCTTCGCTGCAGCTCACTGGAAAGCTGCGCTAGTTCTTCCGCTTTGCGGAGCACGATACGGACGATCGCGTGGCGCAGATCGGCTGCGGAATCGACTTCGCTCGCGCTCCACGGCCGCGAACCGCCACGCACTAGCTCTTTCCAGACCTCAAAGGAGTTGCGCGGGCTCAGGCGGCCCGCACTGCCAGGCTCAACCGCTTTCCTAGGGTCACCACCCCATTTGACGGTTTGCACAACCTCTGGCCTGAACCAGAGAAGATAGCTATCGTGCAGCGCGGAAATCGACATTGCGATGGCACCGCTAACAAGATGAGAGAATTTTTTTGCAGGCTCATACACGCGGCCCAGTGAGTCGGTAGCAAAGGTGGCTTCTTCTCCCACGCGCTGTCCAACCCATGTAACAAATTGGCGAATCGAATCTTCATCGGGCGTAAGGCCAAAGGTATGGCACTGGCCGTCAAATACGATTGCCGCTCCGGCCGCTTCAGTGCATGCCAGCAGTTCAGTGGAATGGCTCGCCAGCGCTTCGATAAAGTTGTCTTCCTCAGTCATGTATCCAAGCAGCTTGGCCTGGGTAGATTTAAGCGCGACCCGGCTATCCGCATCAGCCCGGTGCTCCGCCGCCAGCAGTTGCTGGGAGAGCATTTGAGCGATCATGTCGCACCCGCTGCGCACTTCAAAAAGCACTTGGCGCGGCAGCTTGCTGTGGCATGAGACAAGACCCCAGAGCGCGCCCTCGCGCAGGATGGAGATAGACATCGATGCACCGGTGCCCATGTTCTTCATGTATTGCACATGAACGGGTGAGACACTGCGCAGTACCGAGTACGTAAGGTCGAGCGGGCGTCCGGTCTCAGGATGCGTGGTGGGCTCTATAGGCACAGCGGTATAGCCCGCATCCGGAATGATGCGAAGGTGGTTCAACCGATAAAGTTCACGTGCCTGCGAGGGAATATCTGAAGCGGGGAATCGCAAATCGAGATATGAGGGTAGTTCTTCATTACGATCTTCGGCTATGACCGTACCGTTCCACTCGTCGTCGAACCGGTAAATCATCACTCGGTCGAAGTTAGTTAGCCGACGAACCTCCCGTGCTGCAGTGAAGCTAATCTGCGCGGTTGAAGCAGCAGAGGTAAGAAGAGCCATGAAGCCCCGTACCAGGCTAAAGGTGTTCGCCGGCGACGTTTTGGCCGTTTCTGGCGTTCGCTCAAATTCTAGAACCAGGATGCCGTTCTGCCGATGCGCAATGGCTTGATAGGTAAAACTGTCGGCGGCGACGATGGAGCGCAGATATTCCGGTCTGGACTTTATCGGAAGCACCTCGATATCTTCCAGGAGAGCCGCATGGTCAGCGCCCAACACACTCCCCAGATCGCTTCCGCGCAAAACGGCGGCATCGATACCGAGTGCCCCCGCAGCGTTCGCGCTTGCCTGTGCAATCCTGCCATGGGAATCGAGCGCGAGGAGAAACCCCTGAGGCTGAATGCTGCCAGGAATGTGGATCGGCTCCTGGTCGCATACATCAAGGGCTTGCGAGATCGCATCTCTTACCGGCGTCATTCGCGGCCTATCCGCGATACGCAAAGCCATGCATGCATCGATTCGAATGTCGCGACCGCTGAGGCGACGGCGGCGTTCGTCTCCTCGGCGGGCAGTGCATTCACAACCTCGCCGAACTGTTTCCACATCTCCCCTGTGCGATTCCCATAACCGGTGAAGAAAGCGCAGCCATCTCCGTTGAAACCGAACTTTGGGATAAATTCCCGCCGCAAGATTTGTCCGCCCAGAGTGGCGCCTTCAATCACATACATTGAGCCTAGTATACGGGCGCGGGTGTCCAGCGCAGGCAACGCGTCGCAGAGCGTGGCGTTCCCACTTCCGGGAGGCACGGTACCTAAATACTGAAGATCCGCTATGAGGAGGGCGGATTTGGACCGTCCCAGAAGCAGACAAGGATCGAACGCGTACACCTGGTCTTCCCACGGTGCGTAGTAGCCGAAGAATCGCAGTAGAAGAGTTTGGTAATCCGCTAAAGTAAACCGCGGGTTGAGCAAATCGAGATCCGCTTCGAGAAGTTGATGATGCGGTTGCGTCTCGTTTCTTAGCCTTTCGAGTAACAACGTAACCTGAGGTTACCATGTGGAAAAGAGGGCCGGTAGACACGCTCCGTATCAGGACTCAAGCCCTCTCAGAAAACTCCATCCAAGGCGAACCCAACCCAAAGCAGTACACTAAAACGTTCGCCCGATGGTCTCCTCAAATTTCGAGTTCCTCCGCTCCCAGCACCCCGAACTCGCAGACCAGGCCGCCTTCGCTGAACGTTATATCTGGTCTGACCTTACCGGTGCCGCTGGCAAGCTCCGCAACTTCGCCGAACTCCTCACCCGGGGCATTTTCCAGCGCTCCCGCCTTCCCCCTCCCCCCAGCACCGAATTTGCCGCCCTCCTCACAGCCCCCGCGTTCACGGCTCGCATTCCGGAAGGCGTGCGCAATATCCTGCATGGCATCCGCAAAGGCGGCAATGAAGCGGCACACGGCGGCACTGTCAGCAGCAAGCTCGCGCTCGATCTGTCGCAAGGTCTCCTTGCGCGGGGCATCGTCAGCGTCGAAGCAGTCGTCCAAAAACAAGACGCACCGTTCACGCCGCTTTTTTGTGTAAGGGCCTTTCAATATGCAGCAGCGCCTTCCGCACGGAATCCTCACTGATTCGGTAGGAACGCGCAATCTCCCCGTCAGAGCTTCCGGCATTCCTCTTACCGAGGAGTACCCTAACCGGAATTCGTGTTCCGGTCACCACCAGTCTTCCCGATACAATTTCAGGATCGAGCGATACCGGGCGGCTCTGATCGGTATCGCTGCCCAGCCGCCAGGGAAAGAGCCGCAAAGGCCCATTGTTCTCGTCCCGTACAATCCGCTTCCCTAGTTGATCTACCAGTTCCGGAAAAACCAGATTCCCATTCCCGGAAAGATCGATGGCTTCTCGCGGCAGGCAACCGCGCGATCTCTTTTCCAGAATCAAACTGTGGAACAGAATCTTCAAGTCGGCTTCGATCAACGGTCGCGCCAGCCCGGTCTCTTGCTTCGCGCGCTCCATCATCTCCCGGACCGCATTTAACCGGAATCGATAAAACTTGGTGAGAAGCGTCAGAACGTAAGCTTCCGACAAATCCCGGAATGACAACATAGCAACCCTGCTAATTCGTGAGCTGGGCCGCAGGATATCGCTTCCTTCCGCAAACCAATCCTGTAGCGTGCGGCGGGAAGTCCCCAAAAACCGTGCCGCTTCCGGCAGCGTATAAGTGGGAAGCTCACGCAGATCTTCGTCAATCCGGCGCTTTCGTTTCCCCTTCAGCACCTTTCCAGTGTCACCAGAAGACCTGAGAAATGTTTTCAGTCAACAAAACGAATCGTCATCCCCTTATGGTGTTCCTCTGCGGCTCTGCGTGATTTCACTCTTTTCTCATGCGCTCGCTTTCGTCCCATAATGGCAACAGGAACAATACCGAATGATAGACTCGCGAATCACAACAGATCCGGCAATCTTGAAAGGAAAACCTTGTCTTCGCGGCACTCGCATCAGTGTCGAATTTATCCTTGAGCTGATTTCAAGTGGTGCCACGGTTCCAGAAATCGTGGCAGCCTATCCGCAACTCAACCGCGAAGATGTACAATCTGCCGTACACTTCGCGGCGGAATACCTTCGTCATGACGATCTCTTGGAACTTGAGATCCTTCGTTGAAATTCGGCGCGTTCTCGTTCCTTGCCGACGAAAATATCCATCCTGCGGTAATCGCGTTCCCACTTAGTATGCGGATTGACGTGATAAGCGTTTATGATCCAAATCTGAACGGATCGCCTGACGAACAAATCTTATCTGCGGCACTTTCCCAAAATCGGGTGGTGCTTACTCACGACAGCGATTTCGGAACCCTGGCGATTGCTGCTGGGCTACCCGTTGTCGGAATCGTCTACTTGCGTCCAGGGCACATCCTGTCTGAGTTCACCAACGCCACCTTGAGGTCACTACTGCAAAGTACAGTCGATTTAATTCCGCCATTCGTTTTGGTAGCGGTTCAGAAACAAAACACCCTCCGTATCCGGGTTCGTTCTCTTTGAGCAGCCGCGTCTACTGCAAAACTTGAATCGGTTAGCCTTGTCTGATGGACATCACGGTCACCCTGCCGGACGAATTGGTTGCCCTGCTC
>JAYTGM010000249.1:0-1902 GCA_043733425.1 Terriglobia bacterium | reverse complement strand
GGTAATGACAAGATACTTGCCGATGATTGTGTTTTGGCATACGGGTATGAACTCGCTCAGTCGATGATCGGTTTCGAGCCATTTGTATCCATCTTGGGTTCCCGTGTTCAAGCTGCCCTTATCTGATGCAGATACCTACGTTGCAAGAATTTTGTTAGTTACAGTACCGCCCCAGATTCACCGAGCCGCACGTTAATTTTTTGTGAGCGGCCGGCGCGGTTTACGGTGAGCTCCATGGAATCGCCAACCCGCTTGCGGGTCATCACGCGCTGAATCGCATCCTGTGTTTCCACTGGTTTACCCTCGACCGCAATGATCAAATCACCGCCAACTCCTACTGCGTAATTGCTGATGATCACGCGACGGGTTGGTCCGTGGATACCAGCTTTCGCCGCAGGCGAATCACGATCGACGCGTTGGACCAGAAGGCCGCCTTCCGTGGGAAGCTGCAGGGCTTCGGCCAGCTCGCCTTGCACAAGTAGGGATACGGCACCGAAGACCGGCAGGCTGATCCGCCCCGTTGAATGATATTCATCGAGCATTGTCTTGGCCCGGTTGATGGGCATGGCAAAACCGATTCCGATATTGCCTGCCTGCCCGTCAGACATGGATTGCTGCCCGTAGATTGCGGTGTTGATTCCGATTACGTTGCCGTGGGAGTCAAGCAGCGGCCCGCCGGAGTTGCCCGGATTGATGGCGGCGTCAGTCTGGATCAGGTCTTCGAGTGGACTATCGTTCTCACCAGCAAGAGGACGATGGAGAGAACTGACAATTCCCGTAGTGAGCGTTCCTTCCAGGCCGAAGGGGTTACCGATGGCAAGAACTTTCTGGCCTACCAGCAAGGCTTCGGAATCGCCCAGATGCAGGAACGGCAATTTGCGGCCAACCTCGATTTGAATGAGCGCGAGATCATTGCGCGGGTCAGTCCCCAGGATGCGGGCCTTGTACTGTTTGTGATCGGACAGCGTGACGGAAAGCTGCTGGCTGCCGTTCACCACGTGGTTGTTCGTCAGGACCTGGCCGCTTTCGTTAATCAAAAAGCCGGAGCCGGTGCCTTTCGACGGAAACACCTGCATGAAGAAATTTTCTTGGTAAACAATGCTGGTGATATTGACGGTTGCGGTGCGCGCAGCTTTATAAATATCGACGTTATTCTGTTCATCGTTCGATAGGGAAGCGGTACGCGCCGTATCGGGCTGGCTCCAGAGGCGGCCGGTGTCGCTGATTTGAAGCGCCAGGGGATGCAGGAAAAGAGGCAGATGGAAAGCGCCGCGTGAAGTGACGGCATAGAAGCCGAAGACAAGAGCACAGGTCAGGAAGAGGGTGCGGAGTCGCATAGCTGGTGCAGATCTTCTTTAAGAGTAGCGAACAGTGCCCGCGTTTGGCGCAGTGTTGCCAGTTCCGTGCCAGAGGTATCGATGGTGTAATCGGCGAAGCGCAATTTCTCTGAGAGGGGAAGCTGGCGGGATAATCGTGCTTCTACGTCCTGCCTGGTAGCGCCGGGGCGTTGTAAGGCGCGCTGGATTTGTTGCTCCGGGGAGCAGTACACCACCGCCAACTTATCGAGTTTGCGGTAAGAACCGGTTTCAATCAGTATTGCTGCTTCCACCACCACCAGGGTTCCGGAAGGAGCGGCCGCAAACAACTCGTCTTCACGGGCGAAAACTGCCGGATGCACGAAACCGTTTAGGATTTCGAGAGCCGCGGGATCGGTGAATACTTTACGGGCGAGCAAGGTACGATCGATCTCTCCGGTGTGACTTAAGATGTGTCTACCGAAAAATTCTACCGTCGGAATATAAGCCGGCCCGCTCCGCAGGAGCGCTTCGTGACCCAGTTGATCAGCGTGAATTACGCTGGCACCGAGACGTTGTAACTCGGCTGCGACAAAAGATTTGCCTG
>JAYTGM010000248.1:0-1910 GCA_043733425.1 Terriglobia bacterium | reverse complement strand
AATTCGGGCGCGTGCTTCCACAAACGCGACGTTTGCCAAGCCCTCCGCGCGTTCCAATCGGCGGGCCAGGCCCAAGTCTGCAAATAACATCAGCTACTGAGTTTATCGCTTAGCCTTCACTGCCCCAGGATGGAAAGAATTTCCCTGACTGGAATATGCAATCGGCTTGGCCGCGCACCCAGCTCCGCGCGCAGTTCAATCAGGGCTTGCTGCATCGTGAATGTATCCAGCAGCACCCGGGTGTCTTCCTTGGAAGCGGGAAGATAGATGCTGCCGGCCGCGCCCTCCAGATAGCCACGCAGATAGGCGGCGGTCACCCACTGGTACCAAACACCGGCCCAGCGCTCCAGGCCGGCCTCCCCGCCGACGCCGGACACTTCGCCATAAAGCGCCGCGTAGGAAACATAGCGGAACGAATTCAACATCTGCGCCACGTCGCGCAACGGCGAGCGCTTGATACGCCGTTCACTTAAATGCTGCGCCGGGTCGCCCTCAAAATCAATGAACTTAAAATCTTTTCCGGTGTCCAGCACCTTTGCCAAGTGCAAGTCTCCATGCACCCGAGTCCGGTAGGCCTGCACGCTGGTTTCATCGATTCGCGCAAAAAAGCTGCGCACCTCATCATGCTTCGCCATTGCCAATTCCGCATCGGCACGCATCTCCTCCGGTACTTCACTTAAACGCAGCCTGAGCGCGTCAAAGCAGCGATCCGTCAGGCTCAGCAGGCCATGGTACAAAGCACGCCGGTAGTGGTCGCTAAACGCCTCTGGCTCGTAAGCCGGGTTCAGCGTTTCCGCCGCAAATACGTTGTGGAGTTCAGCCGTGCGCAGCCCAAGCGTCCGCATGCGGCCCACGTAATCTCCAATTACGGTCTGGATACTTTCAGGAACTTCCTCGCCTACCAGGTCTAGCGGGTGCCGCTGTTCTTCAAACAGCCGGTCGTCTTTTGAACCTAGCTGCGTATATTCGAAAAAGCGGCTCAAACTTGTTAGCGCCAGATCGTATGCGTTGCCTTCGTTGGGAATAAAAGCGTGAAGTACCCCGATTGTGATTGGGTCCTGGCCCGGAATGCGATACTCGAAACCTCCCGCGACGGGTGCTGTTGCAGCGGCTGTCTTACTGCTTCCAAAAAATCGTCCCATCTCCACTTCCGGATGGATGCCTTCCTCCAGACGCCGGTACATTTTCATGACGAAGCGGTCACCATAAACCACCGAACTGTTCCGCCGCTCAGCACGAATGCGATACGGTTCCGTGTTCGGATGGCGCTTGCCCCAAAGAGCGCGAAAATCAGACGTGCGCCACGTCAGTAGCTCTCCCTTTTCACCCCGGAACTTGCGCCGGCGCAATACGGCTTCGAGCAACGAATTATTGAAATCAATATCCCATAGAGCCCCGTAGATGGCACCCCGCGCGCCATCTGCACGCACCACTTCCGCCAGTATCAGGTCCGCATAATCACGGCGAACCTGATCCGCTTTCTCGCCAATCACCAAGGCAAGGGGCAACGTATAAAACTCAGGCTCGCCTTCGTCATACGCAATCTCCACGATCACGATATATGCCAAACCAGGACGCACGGGCAGGGAATCGAAAATCGAAACGGAACGCACCCGCCGCCGGCGTGCAAGAAACCAACGGCGGCTCTCCACAAAGCCGGGCAGCACGCGCACCAGCATTGCTTTCGCCGTTTCGCCCCAGACCTCTTCCCATGAACTCACCGGCAGTTCCAATGCCCGCTGACTTCCCGAGCCGGAAGATTCAATCGCTTTATGCCGCTGCTCCAACGAAAACCAATAAAACGCGTTTGGCCCCAGCGTAAACAAATAGTGGCTCTCGCCGATCGCCGGAAACTCAGTACCGCCGAACATCTCAACAGGCGTGTAGCCCTGAAACTCGCTCAGGTTCAA
>JAYTGM010000247.1:0-14261 GCA_043733425.1 Terriglobia bacterium | reverse complement strand
GTGGAAAGCCTGAGAACGAACTCAGATCGTTATTGCCGATCAATACTACGTCCACCCCAGGCACTGAAGCGATATCGAAGGCGTTCGCCACGCCCGTCGGGGTTTCGATCATGATGGCGACGATCATGTTGTCGTTAACGGTGCGGCGGTAATCGACGCCATTGATTCCCCAGATGCTGGCGGCCTGCCCTTGCCCGGCGCTGCGCCGGGCGACTGGCGGGTACCTGGCCCATTTGACAGCTTCCCGCGCCCGTTCCACATCATCGACGGTGGGGATGATCACGCCGAGTGCGCCGATGTCGGTTGCGTGTTGGATGTGCCATTCCTGGGCGTCGGGCAGACGTACCATCGGAATCGCACCCGCGTGAGGACACTTGGCGATCATGGCTTCCACGTCACGGAATTCGAGGGTGCTATGCTGCATCTCAAACCAGGCGTAATCGTAGTGCTTCGCTGCTTCGCAGTATGCCGCTGGATCGAACTTGGATTGCGTGAAGCTGAAAACCTGCTTGCCCTCAAGCATCTTTTGCTTCGCTGTGTTGTAAAGCTTGGGCGAAGCGGGTTGTTGCGCTTGAGAAAAGCCACTCATGAGAGTGGCGGCGAGCAATATGCAGGAAAGTTGCGAAATCATGATTAGAGACTATATCGCAAACGACAGGTGCCGGCCCCCTGCCGAGATCTTAATGCCGAGAGCCTAAACCAAAATATCTTTGACCACTTCGCCGTAAACGTCGGTCAAGCGGAAATCGCGCCCGGCGTAGCGGTAAGTCAATTTCTTGTGGTCTACGCCCATGGCGTGCAAAACAGTGGCTTGCAGGTCATGGATGGAGACACGGTCTACTTCCGATTTGAAGCCGAATTCATCTGTGCTTCCGTAAGCCAGGCCGCCCTTGAAGCCGCCGCCGGCCACCCACATAGTGAAGCCGAACGGATTGTGATCGCGCCCGCTTCCGCTTTCTGAAACGGGCGTGCGGCCAAATTCGCCGCCCCAGACCACGATGGTGTCGTCAAGCAAACCGCGCCGTTTCAAATCGCGAATAAGCGCAGCCGCAGCCTGGTCCATGGGAGGGCAATTCTTGCGGTAGTTCTTTTCCAGATCCTTGTGATCATCCCAACCGCCTGAACCTACGTGGACAAAACGAACGCCGCGTTCCACCAATCTGCGGGCCAGCAGGCAGCCGTTCGCAAACGGCGTGCTTCCGTACTCAGCGCGTGTTGCCTCGCTTTCTTTGCGGATATCGAAAGCATCGGTCGCTTCAGCCTGCATCCGGTAGGCCGCTTCCATGGATTTGATCCGCCCGTCCAGGTAATCGTCATGGCCGAAAGATGCTCCGAAATCGCGGTTCAGGGCCTGCATGGCGTCCAGTTGCTTTCTCTGTTCCGCTTTATCCATCCACTGGTTACGAAGATTGGGAATCATCTTTTCCGGCTCAGTTTCGGCGTCGGAGAAGAAGGTGCCCTGGTGTTCAGGGGGAAGGAAACCTGAGCGAGTGGCGGAGCCGCCTAAACCTCCGCCGCCCGCGCCGGAATCGAGCGCAACGAAGGAAGGCAGGTTTTGATTCTCAGAGCCGAGCCCGTAAGAGATCCACGAGCCCATGGAGGGCCGATTCAGGATGATGCTTCCGGTGTGATACAGACTCAGCGCGGGCGTATGGGTCGGATTGAACGAATACATCGAACGGATCACGCAAAGGTCATCGACGACCGAGGCGAGGTTCGGAATTGCATCGCTGACATCGATACCGCTCTGCCCGTGTTTCTTAAAGGTGAACGGGCTTGGCATCAGACCCCCGGTCTGGCGCTCCGTGCGAAGATCGACAGCACCGGGGCGCTGACCTTGATACTTCAGGAGCCCTGGTTTTGGGTCAAACGTATCCACGTGGGAAGGGCCGCCAGAAAGAAAAAGACTGATTACGCGCTTTGCTTTGCCGGGCGTGCGGGCACCGGAATATTTACCAAGCTCAAACGCGGCAGCCTCTGCCGGTGTGCCCAACATTGCGGCCAGCCCAAGAGAGCCTACGCCTCCGAAAACGGACTGAATCACTTCGCGGCGCGACATTCTATTTCTCATGGCCAAAAGATCTCCTCATTGGTGGATAACAGCACTTGCGCGTACTGGCCGAGCGTGCCGTTAGCAAGATAGGTAAGCCCCAGATCCAACTCTTTCGGACTTGGGTTGCGCGAAAGAACCTTCTGATAAACCTTTCGCAATTTTTCCGAATCCCCCGTTTCGCTTTTCACGCTGCCCACCAAAGAAGCGGCTTCATCATGCAGGAAACTGCTATTCATCACGAAGAGCTGCTGTAAAGAAGTAGTGGTGGAATCACGGCTTCCGGCAGTTTGCATGGGATCGGGGAAGTCGTAATTTTTTAGCAAGCTGTTGAGCCGTGAGCGGCTGACGCGCCCATAGATGGTACGGCGGACCATCGCGGCGCCTTCCAGATCTTCTGAAGGCCCGTACATTTTGTCACTCAGTCTTCCCGCTGAACGAAGCAGGGTATCGCGGTAAGCTTCCACATCCAGACGCCTAGGATTCATGCGCCACAGAAGAGTATTAATTGTGTCAAGACTCTCACCATCGGCGCGGGGCTTGCTCGATTGGCGATAAGTTGCGGAGAGCATGATTTCACGGTTAAGCCACTTGAGAGACCATCCATGAGCGATGAAGCGGGCTGAAAGGTCATCGAGCAATTCCGGGTGAGATGGCTTTTCGCCCTGAACTCCGAAATCGCTCGGCGTCGGGGCGAGAGGACGGCCGAAGTGCCAGCCCCACACGCGGTTCACAATCACGCGGGCGGCAAGTGGCGAGCTCTCGGTGAAGATCTTTTCCCCTAGATCGAGCCTGCCGGAACCATGAGTGAAGCTTGCATCACTTTTTGCAAGAACCGTGGGGAAATGCCGCGGTACCACTTCGCCCGGGGTGGCTACGTTGCCATGCAGAAGGACGGGCACGTCACGAGCTTCGCCTTGTTTGTAATTGATAAAGGTGAAATGTTCGTCTGAACCATCCACGTACTGAGCGGCGTCAAACACGGCGTTCGTGAAGGGCTCGGTGGAGGTGAGAATGCGATTACGATTACGCGGTGGAACCGGCACCTTTGCGTCGCCTGTAACAGCTGCTGGCATGGGCGGACGGCGCGGACCGAAGGTCCAGTTCTTTTCCAGGCTCTTCACCAGTTGCGGATATTGTTCCTTCAAAGTTTCCATCTCTGCTTTGAGGGATTCAATTTCGGCTTTCCACTTCGCCACGCGCTCTGCGGCACCGTCCACCGTGGAGGCTTCCGCCGTCAGCATGTTGGCTGAGTAGTGAAGATCGAACAAGCGGTTCTGTACCCAGAAATAACGGTTTTCCACCTCTGGCGTCACCTCAAAGAGGGGGCGTTCCACACGCATGGTGGAAGCAAAAACTCCGGCGAGCCCGTAGTAATCTTTTGTGAGAATGGGATCGAACTTATGATCGTGGCATCTGGCACAAGCCACGGTCATGCCCAGCAATCCGCGCGATACCGCGTCCACGCGTTCGTCCCAATCGTCTGTCAGGAAGCCGCCGACAACATCTTTTGAAAGGCGCAGATCTTTGTGATAAACAGGAGCGGCGCCCAGATAGCCCAATGCGCGCATGTCTTCGCGGGCGGTGCCCGGCATCAAGTCAGCGGCTAGCTGAAGCTTGACGAAGCGGTCATACGGAACATCTTTGTTCACTGCTTCGATGATCCAATCGCGATAGCGCCAGGCATAAAGGTAAGCGGGGTTGGTTGCTTCGCCCGTGGGGTTGTCTTCCCCAAAGCGCGCCACATCCATCCAGTGGCGTCCCCAACGTTCGCCATATTGCGTTGAGGCGAGCAAGCGGTCAATCAGCTTCGGCCAGGCGTCGGGCCGCTGATCGGTCAGAAATTCCTGAACTTCTTCAAAAGTGGGCCGGTAACCGGCTAAATCTAGATACGCGCGAATCACCAGGGTCCGGCTGTCGGCGATGGGCGAAGGCTTCAGCTTCTTTTGTTCCAGCTTTGCCAGGATGAAGGCGTCAATTTTATTTCTTTCCCAACGAAGATTGTGGACCTTGGGGGCGCGAACTTCTTGAACTGGCTGGAAGGCCCACCATTTTCGGCCATCGGCGATCGACATGCCCTTCAATGGCTTCACCGCGCCGCTGGCGGACTTCGGTTTATCGACGCGGGGATCTGGCGCTCCTGCTTTGATCCATTGTTCAAAATCAGCCTGTACTTCCGCGGGGAGTTTTCCGGTGGGAGGCATTTGCAACTGCGGGTCGGTGTAGCTCAGGGCTTTCAACATCAGGCTTGAGGCTGAATCGCCCGGCGTGATGGCGCTTCCCGATGAGCCTCCGGCAAGCAGACCGGCTTTGGTGTCAAGCACCAAGCCACCCATGGGAGCTTTCATGTTGGACGAATGGCAGGGGTAACATTTCGCCGCAAGGACCGGGCGGATTTTCGCTTCAAAGAAAGCCGCATCCGGTGCTTGAGCGCCCAAAGGCAGGGAAAATATAAAGAGGAGCAGCCAGCTTCGTCGATTACTACTGATTTGCACGGACCTTGATTTTACCATCGACATCGGCGTGAATCAGACGCGCGAGGGGGCCCGCGCTCACCTGATCTGGATAAGTTATTAACGGTATGAGCACAATTAGTGGCTTGGTATCTTGGTATCTATGCGGCGTCTACCCCTCGTTCTGATTGCAGGCATGGTGGCGGTTGCACCGGCGCTCACTGAAACTACAAAGAACCCGTTTCCTACACCGCTTCATGCAGTGGATGGGGTGATCAAAGTGAGGCTTGCTGAATTTGCAAACATTCCCTACGTGGACGGCGAAGCACCTCGAATGAATCTGCTCCTCGATGAGCTGGGCACAAAACGCCTCTTTCTTAACACGATGCGAGGAGCGATTTATTCCATCAGCTACGACGGCCAGAAGGTTACCGGGTATTTAGATATCAACGCGGAAAAGTGGGGAGTGAATGTTCAATTTTCCAGCCATGATCGCGGCTTCCAGAGTTTCGCGTTCCATCCGCAATTCAATCAAGCGGGCAAACCTGGATACGGCAAGCTCTACACGTATACCGATACCGCTAACATGAACGTGAAAGCCGACTTTCTTCCTAATGGAAAGGGACACACCCACGATACCGTCCTGCTGGAATGGACCTCAAAGAACCCGCTAGCCGATACCTACGACGGCGGAGCGCCACGCGAAATCTTCCGGACCGCAAAGCCTTTTCAGATTCACAACGGCGGGCAACTCGCGTTTAACCCGCTTGCAAAACCAGGCAGCGCCGACTACGGCTTGCTTTACGTGGGGGTCGCCGATGGCGGCAATGGCGGTGACCCGTATCGACATGCGCAGAATCTTTCAGTTGCCTTCGGCAAAATTCTTCGGATAGATCCCCTCGGCACCAGCAGCGCCAACGGCCAATATGGCATCCCTTCCATCAATCCATTCGTAAAGAATGTGAAAGCCGGAACGCTTGGCGAGATCTACGCGTACGGGTGCCGCAATCCACAGCGTTTTTCATGGGACCAGAAGAACGGCAACATGTTTATGGCGGACATCGGGCAGTCCGTTGTAGAAAAAATCACCTTGGTGACGCCCGGTGCCAACCTTGGTTGGAATATCTGGGAGGGCAGCTTTAAATATGGGCCCCTGGGTGTGGAAACTGAGAAAGCGCGAAGCGACCCTGAGGTAACGTATCCGATTGTAGAATTCGGCCACACAGACCCGATCCTGCAGAACAGTGTCGCGGTCACTGGTGTGATTGCGTATCGCGATACAACCATTAAACAGCTTATGAACAAGCTGATTTTCGGCGACAATCCGAGTGGCGAACTGTTTTATGTGGACGCTGACAACCTTCCCAAGGGAGGCCAGGACGAGATTCGAAGGATTCTGTTTGACGATCAGGGGACAACAAAAACCCTGCTGCAACTGATTCAGGAAAAGAATATTTCACAGGGCAAACCTGCTTCCCGCCGCACGGACATGCGAATCAACCAGGGGCCGAAGGGGCAAATTTTTGTATTGAACAAGATGGACGGCGTGATTCGGATGATTCTGCCGTAAGGACGCCGCGGGGCGTTTCTTTATTACTAATTCGCCTCTGGGCGTCCGATGGTGGCAATTCCGATTCTTGTGCGGCCATCGCGGGTTTTGATAGAGACAATTCGCTTCAGATCGCCTTCGATATGTACAATTTCCTTGTCCGAAACGGTCCAATCGGGCAATTTCCCCCGGTACCACTCCCGTACTTGAGCCACTGAATCCGGTGTTGAGTATTCCGAGGCGGCTATCGAGAATTGTTTATCGCCCGAGCCCCAATCGAAATCGATCGTTGCACCGCCAGACTTCTTCTTTTCCCGTTCGGCTCCCGGGTAGATTGGCACCGTTCCCGGATCGGCGCGCATGTCATCGCGGGCGTCCACGCGAACCGAACCGAAAGGTGTTTCGACACGAACGCGGTCGCCTTCCGCCGTGGACGAATTCCTCACGCGGATATTCGGAACGATGTAGCTGACCGCGATCACGCCCAGGCAAACCAGCACCACGGCTGCGGCAAATAGCCCCTTCCACATAAATCCCCCTCATGAGCCTGTTACGCACGCCTCGCTCATATAGTTCACAAGCATGTTAGCTTTTCTTGAGATGGAACCGTTAAACCTGATTGTGGTCACTAACCCGAAAGAGCCGGCACCGCCCCTGATGGAGCGCATGCCGGACTATGTACAAGTCACTGAGGGCCACACCGCCGACGCATTTCACGATGCAGTTCTAAAGGCCGAGGCCATTCTTAGCTGGGGTGCCAAACGCGACGTAATGGAGTATCTTCTATCGGCTACACCGAAGCTGCGGTGGATACACTCCCGCTCGGCCGGGCTCGATAGCCTCCTCTTTCCG
Organism: Terriglobia bacterium; assembly: GCA_043733425.1. GTDB lineage: Bacteria > Acidobacteriota > Terriglobia > Bryobacterales > Bryobacteraceae > JALYXI01. Next base: position 7,357 of record JAYTGM010000247.1, on the reverse strand, counting down.
GCGCTGGTGGAAAGCCCTTTGCCGTTGACCAACGGGCGGGGAGTATTCAGCCAGTCGCTGGGCGAGTTTGTGCTCGCCGCGATGCTGTACTTCGCGAAGGATTTCCGGCGCATGATCCGGAACCAGGAAGCGGGACTTTGGGAGCAGTTCAACGTTCACGAAATTAGCGGTCAAACGATGGGCATTGTGGGATACGGCGATATCGGGCGAGCCTGCTCGTGGCGTGCAAAGGCGATGGGTATGCGCGTCCTGGCAATGCGGCGTCGGCCGGAGCAATCGGCGGGTGATCCGAATGTGGAGCGCGTCTACGGTTTCGATGGTCTGCATGAAATGATCCGGCAGTGCGACTACGTGGTAGCGGCGGCGCCTTTAACTCCAGAAACCAAGAGTCTGATCGGCACTGCTGAATTCGCGGCCATGAAGCCTTCCGCAATCATTCTGAATGTCGGGCGGGGACCGGTGATCGATGAGCCAGCTATGTTGGCGGCACTTCAATCCGGCAGGATTCGGGGCGCGGGTCTTGACGTGTTCACAGTGGAACCTCTACCGGATGGCCATCCGTTTTACAAAATGGACAACGTTCTGCTTTCCCCGCATTGCGCTGACAATACTCAGGACTGGCTGGAGCAGGCAATGCTGTTTTTCTATAAAAATCTTGACCATTTCAGGAAAGGCGAGCCTCTGGAAAACGTGGTGGACAAGCGCTCCGGCTATTGACCCAGGTAACGGGAGTAGAGCGACCGAGCGACACCCGCGTCCGCGGTGCCCTTTATAATTGCGCGGCCATCGGGAAAGACCGTGAGTTCATATGGCTCACGGAAAAACCGGAGGGCGAACTCGTTTTGCCGCACAGCGCCTAATGGTCTCAATGAATCGGCTAGGGCGGAGAGGTTGATCGGCCGGTCACCGTGTATCTGAACGGCGTTCTGGCCACACAGGCTTACAGGCGAGCGATGCTTCCCCTCCAGCCAATCGAAGCGGCGATGAAAGCAGGTGGGGCAATCCGGGTCCCGATCCGGGAGTGGTGCCTCCCGCGTGGTGTTGGCCCATACATCTGCCGTGTAAATGCTGTTTCGACAAGCGGCACGGCTTCCGGAAAGCAGTTTGAGAGCTTCCGTAACCTGCATTGTCGCGATCAGCATCGTGATGGTGCTCAGTACTCCTTGCGTTTCGCAGGTGGGCTGAATACCGGATGGCGGCTCAGGATACAGACAGCGAAAACATGCGGTCTCACCGGGCAGCACCGTCATGGTGAGTCCATAGGTGCCGACAGCACCGCCGTAGATCCAGGGCGTACCGGTTTCGACGGCATAATCATTGATCAGGTAACGGGTTTCAAAGTTATCGCTTGCATCGAGGATGATGGACACATTCGCGCAAAGATCCCGTATGGTGCGCGGTTCCAAATCAGCAACTTCGGCTTCGATCCGGACACTGGAATTCAGCGCTTTCAGCCGGGTGGCGGCTGCGATTGCTTTCGGAGTGTTGTCGAGCGCGTCCTGCTCTGAAAAGAGGAATTGCCGCTGCAGATTTCCTGGTTCGACAAAGTCGCGATCCACCAGGGTGATGCCGCCTATGCCCGCGCGGACTAGAGCCTCAGCCTGCAATGTGCCCAGGGCACCGCAGCCGATGATTGCCGCATGGGACTGGGTCAAAAGTATTTGTCTGTTTTCGCCCCAAATGGCGAGCTTTTCCTGACGGGCGTAACGTTCTTTAAACTGGTCTGGAATGATTACCCGATGGTAACAACGCTACGATAAGAAAGGTGCTCTACCGCTATGTTGCCGCGGCCCTGATGAGCTGCAGCGCACTTCTTGCCGGCGCGCAGCAGTATGAGGGCAAGCAGATTTCCGTGATCAGTTTTGACCCGGTGGTTCAACCGCTGGATCCGGCTGGGCTTGCCGCAATATTGCCGCTGAAAACGAAAACGCGGTTGCGGCTCACTAATGTGAAAGCGGCTATCGAACGGCTGTATGCTACCGGCCGCTACCGTGATATCGAGGTAAATGCTCTTCCCGTGGGAACCGATCAGGTGGCGATCCAATTCGTCACAAAAAATAGCTGGTTTATCGGGCACGTCTCGGTTTCCGGAAATATTCCAGAACCACCAAACCCTGGGCAAATGGTGAATGCCTCGCGGTTGTATCTGGGTACGCCCTTTCTTGAAGGCGATGTGAAGACGGCGCAGGGAAATATTTCCCGGTTGCTCACATCGAACGGATTTTACGAGGCGATCGTGACGCCGGAGATTGACTATTCAGATGTGGCTGAGCAGGTGAATATTAATTTCGTAGTGGTGCCCGGCAAAAGAGCCCGTTTCACTACGCCGAATCTGACCGGCGATTTTCAACTGCCTGTGAATCAAATTATCCGCGCGACGAAGTGGAAGAAATTATTCCGCAATTCGTGGCAGCCCATCACGCAATCACGGTTGCGGCAGGGCCTTGAAGGCGTGCGCGGAAGATTTGAAAAATCGGATCGGCTGTTGGCCACAGTTCAATTGACCTCGCTGAAGTACAACGCGAGCACGCGCCGCGCAACCCCCACGCTAGAGATTCAGGCTGGTCCCAAAGTGGATATCCGAACGGTGGGCGCGAAGGTGAGTCGCAAAGATCTTAAAAACAATGTGCCCGTTTTCCAGGAGCACACCGTGGATAACGATTTGCTGGAAGAAGGCCGCCGCAACCTGCGTGAAGAGTTTCAGGCCAAAGGTTATTTTGAAGCGGAGGTTGAATTCAAATCAGAGCGTCCGGTGAACGGAAAGCAGGAAATTGTTTATTTGATCAACCCCGGCGAGAGGCACCGCTTCATACACTTGGCAGTTCAGGGAAATAAATATTTCACTACGGAAGCAATTCGCGAACGCATGTTTTTGCTTCCCAAAAGCTTCCAGTACCGGCGTGGGCGATATAGTGAGGTGTTCACTCGCCGTGACGAGCAGACCATTGAAAATCTTTATAAATCGAACGGATTCCGCGACGTTGTTGTTACCGCCGATACGATCGACGATTACCTGAATAAAACGGGCGACATTTCGGTGACCATCAACATTGTTGAGGGCAGGCAATATATCGTGTCCAATTTAAAAGTGGAAGGCGATGAACACTTGAGCCTGACAAGTATTTTGCCCACGTTAAGCAGCGCCGAGGACCAGCCCTTCAGTGAGTTCAACGTGGCGAGCGATCGCGACACGCTGCTGAATTACTACTTCGAGAATGGGTATCCGAACGCCAATTTCGAATACAGCACCACACCTGGAACAAAACCCAATCTAGTAAACCTGCAGTTCAAAATCACCGAGGGAAGCCGGCAAACGGTGCGGCAGGTCATTACAAGCGGCTTGAACCACACGAAAGCGAAGTTGGTGAACGGAAGGATTTCGCTGAACCCGGGCGATCCGCTCTCGCCGGTCGAGATGTCGGAAACACAAAGGCGGCTTTATGATTTGGGGATATTCGCGCAGGTCAACATGGCGATTCAAAATCCCGACGGGGAAACCGAACGTAAGTACGTCATTTACGACATGGAAGAGGCCCGGCGTTATTCACTCACGGCCGGCTTCGGTGCCCAGATTGCGAATATCGGGGGGAGCAACGCGGCTTCGAGTCTGGCCGATCCGGCTGGCAGGGCTGGCTTCAGTCCCCGGGTGTCATTGGATCTGACCCGCATCAACTTTATGGGAATCGGCCACACGGTGAGCGTCCGTACGCGGTATTCAAGCTTGAGCCGCAGGGGACTTGTGGATTACCTGGCGCCCCGAATTTTCGGCCGTGAGAAGCTGGACGCCAATTTTACGGTTCTCTATGACCGTTCGAACGACGTGAAGACTTTTTCCGCGACGCGCGAAGAGGCCAGCTTGCAGCTTACCGATCGGTTTTCAAAATCGATGACGGGGTTTTTTCGGTTCGGGTACCGCAATGTGAAAGTCGGCGCGCTGAAGATCGACCCCGGTTTGCTGCCAAGATTTTCGCAATCGGTGCGCATCGGAATTGTTTCTGCGAACTTTATCCAAGACCGGCGCGATGATCCGACGGACGCGCACAAGGGCATTTACAATACGCTCGATCTGGGCCTGGCGACGAAAGCCTTTGGCTCACAAGCAGGTTTTCTGCGTGCCCTGGCGCGCAATGCAACATACCACCGCGTAGGTAAAAAGTATGTTCTTGCGCGGCAAACTTCACTGGGCTTGATGCCTTCGTTTGAGGCCCAGAAGGGCTTCGCGCCTACAGTGAACGACCGTGACCCTATTCCTCTACCGGAACGCCTCTACGGAGGCGGCGGCAATTCTCTCAGGGGCTTTCCGGAAAATCAGGCCGGCCCCAGAGACTTGCGAACTGGGTTCCCGTTGGGCGGTTCGGCGCTGCTCTTTAACACCACGGAACTACGTTTTCCGTTGTTGGGCGATAGCATTGGCGGCGTGTTGTTTCACGATTTTGGAAATATCTTCGACAAGCCCAGCGATATCTCATTCCGTTTTAAGCAGAAGAACCTGCAGGATTTCAACTATATGGTTCATGCCGCGGGCGCGGGGATTCGGTATAAGACACCCATCGGGCCGGTGCGCCTGGATCTGGCATATAGCGTGAATGCTCCAAAATTCAACGGGTTTCCCGGTACCTATGACCAGTTGCTATCGTGCTCCATAAACAACACCTGCAAAGCTTCTCCTCAGCGCGTCAGCCGCGTGCAATTCTTCTTTTCCATCGGGCAGGCATTCTGATGCGGCTGGCAATTCTTCTCTTTCTGGCGAATACGGCTGCCGCGGAACTTTTAGACAGGGTAGCGGTGACCATCGGCAACCAGGTGATTACGCAATCCGACATTGACGAAGAAATCAGAATGTCGGCTTTTTTGAACAACGAACCGGCGCAGTTCACCGCCAAGGTGAAGCGCGAAGCAGCTGACCGTCTGATGGAGCAGAGTCTGGTGCAGCGTGAAATGGAATTGGGCAGGTATGGGGAAGGTTCTCCCGCGGAAGCCGCCGCGATGCTGGAAAAGCTCGAGAAAACCAGAGCCCGCAGCCAGGGAGAGTTCGATAAGGAATTGAAAGCCGCGGGAATCACCAAGCAACAACTGCAGGATCACCTGCTGTGGGGACTGAGGCTTTCTACTTTTGTGGATTTACGGTTCCGCCCCGCTGTGCAGGTATCGCGCGAGGATGTGGAAACGTACTATCGGGATAAAATCCTGCCCGACACAAAAAGCGGAAAGAAGCCCGATTTGGCGGAGGTTCGCCAGCAGATCCGCCAGACGCTATCGGCGGACCGTGCGGACCAGCAAATGGACGCCTGGCTGAAAGACGCCCGCACCCGCGCGCATGTTGAGATTCACAAAGCCGCCTTCGAGGATGGCCAGTGAGCCGCCGCACAAAGATCGCACTTGGCATTGCCGGCGGTCTGGTCGGGCTACTGTTGCTTCTCGGGCTGATTGGCGTCGATATCGCCCAGAGCGATTGGCTGCGGGAGAAGGTCAGAATCCGGATTGTGACCGAACTGGAGACAGCAACCGGGGGCGAGGTCACGATTGGCAAATTCAAGTTCGATTGGAAAACGCTGACTGCGGAACTTGACGATGTGATCATTCACGGAACGGAGCCACGCACCGGCCCTCCGCTGCTTCGGGTTAGGACTCTGGTGATGGGGCTGAAGATTATTTCGTTGGCAAAGCGTGACTTCGATATCGCCTTTTTGCGGGCTGAAGAACCCAAAGTATATTTACTGGTGGGTGCGAACGGTTCCACCAACGTCCCTAACCCCAAGGTGCCTCAAACCAAGAGCAATAAAGGCCCTGTTGAAACTATTCTCGATTTAAAGGTCGGCGAGTTTGCGATTAATCACGGGCAGGCTGACGTGCACACTGCAGGACAGGTGCCCAGGACGCAAAGCTACGATGCCGTCGGGCAGAATTTGCAGGTGAACCTGGGCTATGAGGCCGCCGGTCCAGATTACAAGGGGAAGTTGAAGTTGGCGCCTTTGCAACTTCGCTATGGAACCTATGAGAACGTGCCCGTCAATGTCGATTTGGACGTGATTCTTGAAAAGAATCGCCTGCGCGTGACGGGTGGCAAGCTGGATACCGCCGAATCGCACGTGGAACTTTCAGGGGACCTGAATAACTTTTCGAACCCTGTCGTTACGGCTCAATACACGGGAAAATTTTCCATCAAAGAAGCCGGGGAAATTTTCAAGTTGCAATCGCGCCAATCCGGCACGGTGGAGTTGGGCGGCAATGCGCGCTATGTAAACGCGGCCGATTATCTGGTCACCGGCAACATCCGCGGGCGCGACGTTGCCTTTGCACAGCCAGGATTCAGCATTCGTAATGTGCGTGTAGATAGCGCACTTGCACTGGACCAGAAACAAGTGAAGCTTGAAGGCTTGCGCGTTGCGGCACTGGGCGGCACGTTTGTGGGCAATGCGCTAGTCGAAGAATTCGATCGCTATGAGGCGAAAGGCAAAGTGACCGGCTTTGACATTCGCGCGCTGGCGGCTTTTGCGACGAAAGAGAAGCTGCCGTACGATGGCGCGGTAAGTGGTCCTGTGGAATTGCACGGCAGGTTTAGCGATTCACGCGGCCCTTCACGCAACCAGCATCTTGCTGTTACCGCTAGGCTTGCTGTCACGCCCGTGAAAGGGTCAGAGCCGGTGCGTGGCATTCTGGATGCGAAATACGATGGTGCCTCTGGCATGCTGAACCTGGCGCCAAGTTACATTGTTCTTGGCAGCACCAGGCTTGATCTTTCGGGAGTGTTGGGCCAGACCGTGAAGGTCCATCTGGAGAGCAGAGACCTGAGCGATCTGCTGCCCGCCTTGGCATTCGCCGGAACCGAAGCGATGCCAGTATCTCTTGTGACGGGGGGCGCTGCGGGAAGTGTGATCTTCGATGGCGTGATTACGGGCAAGCTGACTAACCCACGTGTGGCGGGGCATGTCACAGGCCGCAATTTCATTTACCAGCAACAAACGGTGGATATGCTGGATGCAGATCTAACCGCGCAGAGCAGCGGGGCGGCGGTAACACGCGGGTCCCTTGCCTACAAGATGTTGGGTGCCAGTTTTTCCGGCACGGTCGGGCTGCGGAATTGGAAGGCAGAAAACTTTGAGCCGCTGACAGCCGCTCTGGCAGTTCAAAACGCGAATATCCCTGACCTGTTAGCGCTGGCCGGTCAAAAGGGTTTGCCCGTTACGGGGGTGCTGAATACAACGGCTCAGATTACGGGCACGGTGGGTAATCCACAAGCAACGGCGGATCTGAACGTGGTGAATGGAAGCATCTATCAAGAGCCGTTCGACAGGTTGACGGGCAAACTGAATTACCGGAATGGCGGGACGCAGGCAGGTACATTTCAATTGCGCGC
>JAYTGM010000246.1:0-14261 GCA_043733425.1 Terriglobia bacterium | reverse complement strand
TGCATACCAATTCCGCGAAACGGTCAGTTTGATGAGCCGGCGTGGTTCGTACCGGGCGCATTTCGTAGAGATCGACCGGCAGGCCCGCTTCCGCCAGTTGCCAAGCCGCTTCGGTTCCTGCCAGGCCGCCGCCGATTACTTGAAGAGAGCGCAAACTTCAGTCTAGCGTGTGCGCTGCAGCCCGGCCCACCAGACCCACCAGATGAGCACAGCCTGCAGCGGCAACCGGGCCCACAAGGCCCACGGCGGACCCATGGTGCCGGCTTGCGCCATATTTACGTTGGCGGGAAACACCGCGACCAATAAGGCGATCAGGCCCCAAGCTGCAAGATGCCGGGTTTGCGGGAACAACATCCCCAAGCCGCCTGCGATTTCCGCCGCGCCACTGATCAGAACCAGGGCGTACGGGAAGGGCAGGTACGGTGGCATGACGCGCATATACGTATCGGTGATGAAGAAATGCAGTGCGCCCGCTACCGTAAATAAGATGGCGACCGGCCAGCGTCTCATCGGCGACCCAACTTACTCTCCATACAATTCAAAGAAGTGGGCCACGGTCTTGATGCCCTTTTCGAATTGCCCGATATTGAACTTCTCATTCGGGGAGTGCAGTCCATCGTCGGGCAAACCGAAGCCCATCAGGATGGTCGGGATTTTCAGGTGCTCGGCAAAATCGCCAACAATCGGGATTGAACCGCCGCTTCGCGTAAACACCGTCCGTGCGCTGAAGATCTGGCTGAACGCCCGCGCCGCCACCTGCATCGCGGGGTGATTCGTATCTACCAGCAGCCCTGGACCCTTACCGAGCACAGTGACTTTCATCTGCACGCCGCGCGGGGCGTTCTTCTTGACGAAGGCTTCAAAGGCCGCGACAATCTTTTCGGGCACTTGATTCGGCACCAGCCGGAAGCTTACCTTCGCCGTCGCCTTGGCTGGAATTACGGTCTTGCTGCCCGCGCCTGTGAAACCTCCGGCAATGCCATGAACTTCAAAAGTTGGCCGCGCCCACAGGCGTTCGAAAACAGGATAGTTGCTTTCGCCGGTTAACTCGGTGGAACCTACTTCTTTCTGCAGAAACTCTTTTTCATTGAACGGCAGGGATTCCCAGCTGGCCCGTTCTTCGGCGGTGGGCGGCAGCACATCGTCATAAATGCCGGGCACCTCAATTTCACCCCTGTCATTCTTTACCTTCGCAAGCAGTTCCACCAAGCCAAACACGGCGTTGGGAGCCGCGCCGCCATACCCGCCGGAATGCAAATCGCGAGAAGGGCCGGTGGCTTCAACCTCCATGTAAACCAATCCACGCAGACCAATGTTCAGTGTTGGCAGATTAGGCGCGTACATGTTTGTATCGCTTACCAGAGCTACATCGGCTTTCAGCTTTGCGCCCTGCTCCGCGACGTATTTCGAGATAGAAGCGCCGCCAACCTCTTCTTCACCTTCAATCAGGAACTTCACATTGAGCGGCAGTTTGCCGTTCACCTTCATCAGTGCTTCCACAGCCTTGATGTGGATATACATCTGGCCTTTATCATCGGCAGACCCGCGCGCGTATAGGTTGCCGTCGCGCTCCACGGGTTCAAAAGGCGGCGAATTCCACAGTTCCAGCGGATCCGCTGGCTGCACGTCATAGTGCCCATAGCAGAGGACTGTTGGTTTGCCAGGAGAATGAAGCCAATCCGCGTAAATCAGCGGATGTCCCGCGCCTTCAATCAGCTCGACGTTCTCCATTCCGGCGGAGCGCAGCTTTTCCGCCACGAACTCCGCCGCGCGGCAAACATCCGCGCGATGATCCGGCAAGGTGCTCACACTCGGAATGCGCAGCAGTTCTTTCAATTCATCAAGAAACCGTGGCTGTTGATCTTCAATATAAGAATTGAGTGCGGATGACATGGATACTTTATTCTAGGCACCGCAATGAAAAACGCCGGCAGGCACCGGTTCACCCGGCACCTGTCGGCGTTCGTGTCTCGCGCTTGCTTCGGGTTTAAAACTGATTCCAGAGGTACTGGTTGTAAACCTCGTGATGATACTGAATTTCCGGCACCTTCACCACGGTACCCAGCAACCGTGCGCAGCGGTCTGCCGAAGCCTGCTTCAGATCGGCATAGCGCCCTTTCACATCCGCGCCCAGCAACTTGGTAGCCCACTCCGCATTGCGGAAATTAGTTAGCGCGTCATAAATGTTATCCGGCAGATACCGGTCTGCGCCGCGGAGATTGTCCACGTTTGAGATCTCTCCATCGAGACCGGTGCGGAACACGCTGAGCAGCACCATGTACGGGTTCGCATCCGGAGCAACAGAACGCACTTCCACTCGCGAACTCTTCTCATTGCCGATTGGAATGCGCACCATTGACCCGCGATCGATCGCAGACGCTTTGATCTGATTCGGCGCTTCAAAGTGTGGATCAAGCCGCCGGTAGGAATTGACACTCGCGTTCAGCATCAGGCAAATGTCGTTTCCGTGAGTGAGAATGCGGTCCACGAAATCCCAACCGAACTTGCTGATTTTCTCATTGCCAGCCGGGTCCCACATCAGATTCTTTCCGTTCTGCGTGACGGACACATTCGTGTGCATGCCGTTCCCGTTCACGCCTACAACGGGCTTCGGCAGGAAGCTGGCAGTGAGCCCCATGCGCGTCGCAACTTGGCGGCAGATCAGCTTATAAAGCTGAATCTGGTCGGCGGCCGCAACCACTTCGCTGTAGCTGTAGTTGATTTCGAACTGCGATGGCGCAACTTCCGGATGATCTTTTTCGTTTTGGAAGCCCATCGCGCGCTGCACTTCAGCTGCGGTATCAATGAAGGTGCGCAATGGATCGCCCGGCAGCGAATGATAGTAGCCGCCGGTGTTCACATACCGGAAGCTCTGGTTGTCATGATAATTGCGCTCCGCATCCTGGCCTTCGAAGAGGAAGCCTTCAATCTCATTGGCCGCGTTAAGCGTGTAGCCCTTCGATTCATGCAGCCCCTGCGCATATTGCTTCAGCACGCCACGGATATCGGCGCTATACGGGCTGCCGTCTTTATCGATCACTTCGCCAAACACCAGCACCTTGCCGGAACCGAAGATGTCGCTCGGGGCCCAATAGAAGCTGCTCCAATCCATGTTGAGGCGAAGATCGCTTTCGCGCTGCGCGGTAAAGCCGCGAATTGACGATCCATCAAACGTCAGGTTGTCCCAACTCTTGACAAGAAACTTCTTGTCGTAATCCAGCATGTGGAGACGGCCTTCCAGATCGCTGAAGAGGACCGTTACCGCTTTGATCCGCTTCTCATCGGTCAGGTACTTCAGCCGCTGTTCCTGAATCTTTTCCATAGGAACGCGCTTCATCCGCTGTTCCTTCGCCTCTAAATTCCTGTCTTCGAGCTCCGTATAGGAAAGGCTCAGAAAATCCTGCAATCCACTCATTCTTCCGTTCTCCTTTGCGCGAAATCTGAATATAAAATTTGGGGCCGGGCGGCAACGGAGAACCTTGGGGCTACAGCTTCAGTTCCCAGCCTTTGCGGAACTGCGGCTTCACGTAGCGATTGGCTTCCGCGCTGTTGGTGAATCGCAAATTCTTGCTGTCCCATTCCAGTTTTCCCGGAACACGGAATGCGATCACGCCCAGCACCATCCATTCGGCAAACGGGGCCGAAACTTTGAAATCGGAACATCCCGGGTCGCCGCCTTTGCAGGCACGAACCCAGTCCAACATATGCCCCGGAGACCGCGTGAGCAGCGGTGGCGGCAGCACATAATCCTTCCATCGCGCCTCAGGCAGCAGATGTACGCCCTCGCCGCGCGCCACGGTCGCCATGATGCCTTTGCTGCCGACAAACACCGCGCCGTTTCCGGTAAGGATACCCGGTTTTGCGGGCGATGTGTTACCTGGGCCGTAAACGGGCACCCCCGCACCACCTGCTCCGGTACGTACGCCACCGGCTGGACGGGTTCTGGGCGGCCCTCCGCCCAGGTTCGCTCTCGATGTCTGAGCCCTGCCCCTCCCTTTATCGCCCAGGTTATCGCTCGGCGGCAAAATGACTTCGTTTTCCAGGCCAGGAACGTGATAAGCCTCGGGGTCGTCAGGCCGCGCGGAATCGTGCCAGAAGATAGTCACCGGCGGCATCTCCCCGCGTGCCGGGAAGTTGAACTTCAATACGGCACGCTCCGGGAACGTGAGCTTGCTTCGGCCTGCATCGCGCACCAGTTCCACGGTGGTAGGCGCACCCAGTTGCAGCGCCAGGTTCACCGGACCCATGGTATGAATTCCCCAGTTGCCAATCTGGCCCGTGCCGAAATCGAAAAATCCGCGCCAGTTGTATGGCGTGTACTCAGCCGCGTACGGGCGCATGGCGGCATCGCCCAGCCATAGGTCCCAATCGAGCGTGCCGGGTACGCTCTTCTCCGCCGGCAATTCCTGCAAGCCCGTCGGATGTGTGCCGGGCGATGCCGAAACGTGTACTTCGGTGACATCGCCAATCTCGCCCGACCACACGATTTCCGCAGCCGTCCGGATGCTTTCATGCGAATAGCCCTGGTTGCCCATTTGTGTGGCAACTTTATATTTCACAGCGGCATCGGCAAGCAGCCGCGCTTCCCACGGTGTGCGGGTCAGCGGCTTTTCCACGTAGACGTGTTTGCCGCGCTGCATACAGGCCAGCGCCACCGTGGCGTGCATATGGTCCGGAATGCCGATGGTGCAGGCATCGATATTCTTACCTTCTTTCTCCAGCATCACGCGGAAGTCTTTATACTTCGGTGCTTTATCGAATTTCTGGAAGTTCGCGGCGGCGCGGATTTCATCCACGTCGCAGAGTGCCACGATGTTTTCGGTGCGCGCGGCGTCGTTCAGATCCATACCGCCCTGGCCTCCGCACCCGATTGCCGCCACATTCAGCTTGTCGTAGAACGGCTTGTACCCAAGAGCGCGCAGCGAAGGAACAGACCCGAAGCCTGCAATCGGCACCGCTCCCGCCAAGAGCGCGCCGTAAAAAAAGTACCGCCGGGAAACACCATCTTCCTGTTTCATTTAGGGCTAGTTTTATCACATGTGAGACGCGCTAACCTATCGGGCGATGCTCTTCAACGCCGCCGGTTTAGTTTTTGCAATCGTTGCTGCCGGCCAGGCCGCTGAAGTAAGCGCAGGAAATATGCCCTGGGGCGATACCACTCGATTAAGCAGACCTTTCGCAAAAGACCCCTCCGTCATCCGCTTTGGAAATCGTTACCTGCTGTACTATTCCATTCCTTCTTCCGGCGATGCCGCGGGGCCGCAGGGGTGGGCTATCGGCATAGCCGAAAGCTCTGACCTGCGCACGTGGAGCAAGACAGGTGAAATTCTTCCGGAGCAGGGTTATGAAGCGAAGGGGATTTGCGCCCCTTTCGCAAAGGTGCTCGGAAAGAAGATTCACCTTTTCTATCAGACCTACGGAAATGGAAAAAACGACGCCATCTGTCACGCCACTTCTAGTGACGGCCTGCATTTCGAGAGAGATAAAACGAACCCAATCTTTCATCCTTCGGGCAATTGGAACGCGGGGCGCGCAATCGATGCGGAAGTCACGTTTTTTCGGGGGAGGTGGTATCTTTACGCCGCCACGCGCGATCCCGCAATGAAGGTGCAGATGATTGTGGGTGCATGGGCGGCCAAAGGGACTGACTTCAGCCGCAACTCCTGGACGCAACTCCCGGGCGGTCCGCTTCTGAAGCCGGAATTGCCGTGGGAACGAGACTGTATTGAAGCGCCGTCCACGCTTCGCCGGGGTAGATCGTTGTATATGTTTTATGCGGGGGCTTTTAACAATGCGCCACAACAAATCGGTGTTGCCAAAAGCAAGGATGGTGTTCACTGGCGGCGGCTCTCCGCTGAACCTCTATTGAGAGCCGGCGGGCCGGGCAGTTGGAACGAATCGGAATCCGGCCACCCGGCCATTTTTCAGCAGGGACGCCATACTTACTTATTCTTTCAGGGCAACAATGACAAAGGAAAGACGTGGAGGCTTTCCTCCGTCCCAATTCAGTGGAACAGAGGCAGGCCCCAACTGCAGCGCTAACTCCAGGGTGCGAGAATAGCAGCAGTGCGCCAAGCCCTTGCCCCGTTGTTTGCTCTCTTCTGGTTTGCGCTTCCGGTACTGGCCGATTCAGCTGGCACACTGGCATTCGTTCAGAAAAAATGCGTAGCCTGTCACAACGCGAGCGTGACGTCTAGTGGCGTGAATTTATCCGGCCATAAAGACCCAGCCACGTTTACAGAACAGCGCGAAATATGGGAGCGCGCAGCGGCCAAGATCAAATCCGGCGAGATGCCGCCCCCTGGCGTCCCTAAACCCGCTCCGGAAGATGTGAAAGCTGTGACGAACTGGCTGGAGTCTGAGTTTGCACGTCAGGATGCCGCCATCAAACCCGATACCGGCGCGGTTGCGGCACGCAGGCTGAATCGCACCGAATACAACAACAGCATTCGAGACCTGTTAGGAATCGATCTTCACGCCTCCGATAACTTTCCTCAGGATCAAGCGGCCTTCGGCTTTGACAACATCAGCGATGCCCTGAATCTTTCCTCCGTTCTGCTGGAAAAATACGCTGATGCCGCGGAACTCTCTGTTCGCACCGCGCTCTTCGGACCCGCCAGGCAGAAGCCAGCGGTGACGCATTACCCCATGGCTATCCGGCTCAACCTGCTCCGGGGGAAGTCTTCCACTCTTGACCTTACCGGTTACGACCTCACCGGCCTCAGTTCCCGCCATGCCGGCCACACAATTCATCGTTTCCCCGTGGATGGCATTTACAGTTTTCGGCTGGTGCTGAATGGGCATCGCCCTAACCAATCCATGCCGGCTCAAATCGGTTTGTGGGTGGATTCCAAGCTGGTTCAACAGGCTGAAATGGATGCCACAGATTTAGAAGGCCAGTTGCTCGATTTCCGCGTCAAGGTGTCGGCTGGCGAGCATTTGATCTCTGCTTCCTATCTGCAAGAATTCCATGGTCTGCCCCCCAGCTATAACGGACCCGAGCCTTCCACGCGCCCACTTGGCGCGCTGATCAATCCACGCGGCAAGCTCAGCCAGGCGGATATCGAAACTCTCCGTAAACTTGGCACGAAAATCAAGACTGATGCGATTGAAACCCGTATCGACCATCGCTTTGAAGCAATCGATATCGGTGGTCCCTTTGAGCAGAACCCCTCGCCATCCCCTGAAAGTATCCGGCGGGTTTTTGTCTGCAACCAGCAAACCACGGCTTGTGCGCAGCGCATCGTTGCCGAATTCGCTTACCGTGCGTTTCGGCGTCCCTTGCAGGCAAACGAAGCGGATCGCTATCTCGGTCTCTACACTCTGGCGCGCAAGCAGGGCGATTCATTTAACGATGCCATTGCAACTGCGCTCGAAGGCGTTCTGGTCTCCCCCTATTTCCTGTTCCGCGTTGAGCGTGATGTGGGTCCGGCCGGTGGCGCAAAAGTGGCTGCCGCTATTCCGGTTAGCGATTACGAAATGGCCTCGCGCCTGTCTTATTTCCTCTGGAGCAGTATCCCTGACAGTGAGCTGCTGCGTCTGGCTGGCCAGCACCGGCTTCACCTGCCGGCGGTTCAGGAAGCGCAGGTCCGCCGCATGCTTCAGGACGAAAAGGCCCGCGCCCTGGTTGACAACTTTGCCGGGCAATGGCTTCAGTTCCGCAATATTGACGTGGTCCGCCCCGACGCTGGCAAATTCCCGGATTTCGACGAAAGCTTGCGTTATTCCATGCGGCGCGAAACGGAGTTGTTTTTAGAAAACGTGATTCGTAAAGATGGGCACGTTCTGGAGCTGTTGAGTGCCGACTATTCGTTCTTAAATGAGCGCCTGGCCCGCTTTTACGGCGTGCCGGGTGTCAGCGGCCCGGAATTTCGCCGTGTGGATATGTCTGGCTCTCAAAGAGGCGGCGGGGTTCTGGCGCATGGCAGCATCCTGACCATTACTTCGTACTCCACGCGAACGTCGCCCGTCGTGCGCGGCAAGTGGATACTCGAAGATTTCCTTAACGATCCTCCGCCCCCACCGCCGCCGTCCGTACCCGCTCTCGACGATTCCAAAGTGGGCGAATCCGCATCCTTGCGCACTCAGATGGAAGCGCACCGCGCGCAGCCGCAATGCGCGTCCTGCCACGCCAAGATGGACCCGCTCGGTTTCGGTCTCGAGAATTTAAATGCTATTGGACAGTGGCGCGAAAAAGACGGACAGATTCCAGTAGATGCGTCAGGCAAGCTTCCCGATGGCCGCACCTTCCAAGGTCCGAAAGAGCTTAAGAAATTGATGCTTGGCGACCGGGATGCCTTCTTTGGAGCACTTTCCGAAAAAATGTTGATCTATGCACTAGGCCGCGGCATGGAACGCTACGATCGTCAGGCCCTCCGGCAGATTCAAGCGTCGCTTCTGAAAGACGATCGGTTTTCGACTTTGGTTCTGGCCGTTGTCAATAGTTTGCCCTTCCAGATGAAGCACTCGCCGGAAACAAAAGTTCTCACTACAGTTGCTGGAGCAAAAACACCATGAATTTCATTACTGGCAAACATGTTTCCCGAAGAATGCTGCTGCGGGGCGCGGGCGCTGCCATAGCTCTTCCCCTTTTGGATGCCATGCGCCCAGCGCTTGCCGCGCCCCTGAAGCCGGTTCGCCGTCTGGGCGTGGTCTATGTCCCAAACGGCATCATCATGAACCAGTGGACGCCAGCGGAATTGGGTTCGAATTTTCAATTCACCCGGATTTTGAAGCCGCTGGAGCCATTTCGCCAGAACATGCTCGTTCTTTCCGGCCTGGAAAATCCAGCCGCCATGAAAGCGCAAGGAGGAGGCCACGCCAAGGCTTCCGGCAGCTTTCTATCTGGTTCCGTGCCGAAATATACCGCTGGTGCCGATGTCCATGCAGGGAAAACGTTCGATCAACTCGCCGCGAAACATTGGTCGGGCGAAACGCGCGTAGCTTCGCTTCAGCTCGGTTGTGAAGATTCCCGCATGATCGGCAACTGCGATACGGGCTCCAGTTGCGCGTACACCAACACGCTTTCCTGGCAGGATCCGGACACCCCACTTACGGTGGATACAAACCCGCGCTCTGTCTTCGAACGGCTCTTTGGCAGCGTAGACCCCAGCCTGGACCCCGCAACGCGCGCCCGCCGGGCCATGTACCGCCGCAGTATGCTGGATATCGCCCGCGATTCCACTCAGCGCCTGGAGCGCGACTTGGGCCCCGCCGACCGCCGCAAGATGGACGAGTACCTTACCAGCGTTCGTGAACTGGAGCAGCGCATGGCGGCCGTGGAGGCTGACCCCAGAATTCCCGCTCTCGATAAGCCCGCGGGCATCCCTTTTCAATTCTCGGAATACGTGAAGCTCATGTACGACCTGCAGGTCCTGGCATTCCAGTCTGACCTTACACGCGTCAGCACCATGATGGTGGGCCGTGAGGGCAGCGTGCGCACCTATCCTGAAATTGAAGTTCCCGATCCCCACCACCCGCTTACACATCATCGCGGACACCCGGACTTCATCGAAAAAGTTACTAAGATCAATTGCTATCACGTCGAACTGTTCTCTTACTTCTTGCAGAAGCTGAAAGCAACGCAGGACGGGGACGGCACACTGCTAGATCATTCCGCCATTCTTTACGGCGGTGCGCTGAGTGACGGAAACCAGCACTCAAACTCCAACCTGCCGCTTGTGCTCGCCGGAGGAACTGCAAATGCCGGGCGACACCTGCAGATAGAAAAAGGTACGCCGGTCACGAACCTATTCGTGAGCATGTTGAACGGAGCGGGCATTGAAACCGATAAGTTTGGCGACAGCACCGGGCGCGTAACGCTGTAAACACAAATCGCATTACCGCCAGAACCTGTTAGCTGAGTTGCAAGTCAGACCCAATCTTGATGAAGCGGGCCTCTGGCAGCGGTTGCCAACCATCCTCACGGCTGTGCTTTACGGGAATCCGTGCGTTGTTTGCGGGAGGGCCACATGCTGGTGATCTTTCCGGCGCGCGAAGTATCGCACTGGAACCTTTGAAACAAAGCCGTGGAAGATCCGGAGTGGAACAATATGGTGGCCAGGCTGATTCGCATGACCGGGTCAGCTTCCATGCCCATTTATTTCAAAAGATACAACAGCGTTCCCTTTCATGTGCTGGGGTTGATGCACCCGAAATTGCGCTGATGGATGATCTGCGGTGACTCCCACCGGAGATTGGGCACCAGCGGGAAGTCACATTTCGGCGCGTAAGAGAAGGCACCGGCAAGATGCGGGACCTTTACAGCTTCGATGACTATTACAAGCATCTGGTCTTATGGAATAAGACCAGGCAGGAACCGGTGGGTGCTTACCGGTTGAGAAACGCACAACAGATCGTTGCCAAGCGGGGAATCAGGGGACTTTATACCAACATTTTGTTCCACTAGGATTCAGCATTTTTCCGTAAGATCGGCTCTGCCCTTGAATCAGGCCGTTCCTTTGTCAGGTTGGAATATTAGAAGAAGTATGCGCCGCTGATGCTGTTATGGAAAAGCTCGGCGAAGCTAGTGCAGGCCTTACGAATGGCCCTCTTTCGGCGAAGTAGGCGCGACGTTGGTTTCACCGCCGCCCTCTAACTTAGCGGCGTCGGCAGCGCGCCCCAAAATCGTAAGCGCCTTTGCCGCAACATGTTCGGCGGTAAAGCCGAACTCCTTCATAATGATGTCCCCAGGTGCGGAAGCGCCATAATGATCGATCCCGATAGTGACGCCTTCATCGCCCGTGAACCGCTCCCACCCAAGCGTCGCGCCCGCCTCCACACTGACGCGTTTCTTTACGGCTTTCGGAAGAATCTGCTCGCGATACGATTCGTCCTGCGCCCCGAATAAACTCCAGCACGGCAAACTCACCACACGCGCTTTCACGCCGAATTCTTTCAGCTTGGCCGCCGCTTTCACGCATAGCCCCACTTCAGAACCCGTACCGATCAGAATCACTTCGGGCTTGCCGCCTTCCGCATCCTGGATAATGTAGCCGCCCTGCTCTAGCTTGCCGACCGACTTGCTGCGATCCAGAATCGCCAGGTTTTGCCGCGACAGAATAATCGATGACGGGCCATGATGCTGAACCGCGTAAGACCACGCTTCCGCCGTCTCATTCGCATCGGCCGGCCGAATCACAGTCAACCCCGGAATCGCGCGGATACCAGCCAACTGCTCCACGGGTTCATGCGTCGGGCCATCTTCGCCCACGGCAACGCTGTCATGCGTGAACACGTAAATAATTTTGAGTCCCATGATGGCGCCCAGACGCACCGCGGGCTTCATGTAATCGGAGAATACGAAGAACGTAGCACTAAACGGAATAATGCCGCCATGAGCCGCAATCCCGTTAACAGCCGCTCCCATCGCATGTTCCCGAACGCCGAAGGCCAGGTTGCGTCCCGTATAGCCCCACTCACCACCCACCGCGCCCGCCGTACCTGGCCCCGCGAATTCAGCAGGCTGAAAATCGCCCATGCCCTTCAGCGCCGTGTTGGTGGAAGGGTTCAGATCCGCCGAACCGCCAATAATATTCGGGATGCGCTTGGCAAGAGCATTCAGTACTTCCCCGCCTGCCACACGCGTCGCGAGCGGCTTGTCTTCAGGCTTCCACTTAGGCAGGTCTGCCGCCCAATCATCCGGCAATTTACCCGCCATGATGCGCTGGAACTCAGCCGCCTCTTTCGGAAACTCTTTCGCATAGGCGTTAAAGCCATCCTGCCAGGTCTTTTGCTCCTCTTCTCCCGCCGGTACCGCCTTCCGAAACTCCGCGACCGCTTCTGCCGGCAGAAAAAACTTGTCCATCGTCGGCCAGCCCAAAGCCTTCTTGGTCGCTTGCAACTCTTCTTCACCCAAGGGCGAACCGTGAGCACCGAACGTATCCTGCTTCTTCGGGCTCCCGAACCCGATGTGCGTCCGCACTAGAATCAGCGAGGGGCGGTGCTGCTCCATTTGCGCTTCTTCAATCGCCCGCGCGACGTCGTCGCAATCGTTGCCATCCAGCACATGCCGCGTATGCCAGCCGTAAGCCTCAAAGCGGCGCGCCACGTCTTCCGTAAACGTCAGGTCTGTCGCTCCCGCTAGCGAAATGTGGTTCTGGTCATATAGGCAGACCAGCTTGCCCAGGCGCAAATGCCCAGCCAGCGATGCCGATTCCGCCGTAACACCTTCCATCAAGTCGCCATCGCCGCAGATTACGTAGGTATGGTGATCCACAATCTGGTGCCCTGGCTTGTTGTAGTGCGCCGTCAGCCAGCGTTCCGCCATGGCCATGCCTACGGCATTGCCGAAACCCTGCCCCAGCGGCCCCGTCGAAACTTCCACGCCCGGTGTATGGCCGCGCTCCGGATGCCCCGGCGTCTTGCTCTTCCACTGCCGGAAGTGCTTGATATCCTCTAGCGATAAATCGTAACCGGTCAAATGCAGCAGGCTGTACAGCAGCATGGAGCCATGCCCGGCCGATAGAACGAACCGGTCGCGATCGGCCCACAGCGGGTCTTTCGGATTATGCTTCAGAAAGCGCGCCCACAGCGTGTACGCCATGGCGGCAGCACCCATGGGCATTCCCGGATGCCCGGAGTTTGCCTGCTGCACCGCGTCCGCGGACAAAATTCGAATGGTATTGATGCACAGATCTTCCAGCTTGGAATCAGCTTGCGGGTTCACTTGATTAGTCGGCACTTGTTTCAGGGTAGCCGAATTAATGGCAATGGGCGAAGCTAATAGTTGGACGCTTACGCCGCCTTCCGTTCACCGGATTACCGTTTTCTTGCCGCGGCAAATCTGTTCTCCACCATCGGCTTGCAGATGTTGTGGGTCGCCGTCAGTTGGGACTTGTACCTGGCGACCCACTCAGCGGCCGTTCTCGGCAACGTGGGCTTGGTCCAGGTAGTCCCGTTTCTGCTGTTTGCGCTTTTCGCCGGCCACATCGCCGACCGCTACGACCGCCGGCGCACAATGCTGCTCAGCCAGGTGGTGTTCATCGCGGCAAGTTCCGTGCTGGCTTTCGGCACACGTTCCGTCCTGCTGATTTACACCTGTCTGTTCTTTGCCGCCACCGCGCGCGCATTTCAAGGCCCCGCGCGCTTGGCCGCACTGCCGTTGATTGTGCCCACGGAAGTCTTGCGCAACGCGGTGACATGGAACAGCAGTGTGCAGGAACTGGCTTCCGTAAGCGGCCCCGCGCTGGCCGGCGCACTGCTGGCAATCGGTGGCAGCAAACTGGTCTACACCATTCAGGCATGTTGCGCTATCGCCGTATTTCTCTGCTTTTGGCTCCTGCGGTTCCGTGCCGCACCACCAGGCGCAACAGATGTGAAGCCGCCCGCGTTGCGAGCCATCGCCGATGGTGTCCGCTTCGTATGGCATAACCCACTGATCCTGCCCGCCATCAGCCTAGACCTCTTTGCCGTGCTGTTCGGAGGCGCCACGGCGCTGCTGCCCATTTACGCCGTGGAAATTCTGCATGGCGGTGTCCATACCTTAGGCTGGCTGCGCGCGGCACCTGCCATCGGCGCGGTCTCCATGGCCATCGCCACCGCGCATCTGCCTCGTTTTCAGAAAGCGGGAAAAGCCATGTTGTGGGCCGTTGCCGGTTTCGGCGTGGCTACTATCGTGTTCGCCGTGTCACGTTCTTTCTGGCTCTCCTTCGCAATGCTGGTCCTTACTGGCGCGTTCGATAACATCAGCGTAGTGCTGCGCCAGTCTCTGGTGCAAACGGGAACCCCGGACTACGTGCGCGGACGTGTGCTCGCCGTCAACAATATTTTCATTAGCTGTTCGAACCAATTGGGCGCAGTGGAAAGCGGCCTGGCCGCCGCATGGCTGGGCCTGGTGCCTTCCGTCGTTCTCGGCGGGGCCGCTACGCTCGCGATTGTCGGCGCTTTTTGGGCGCGGGCGAAGACGCTGCGGAACTGGCGCCAATAAGGCTCGCCAGCGTACACTGCGAAGGCGCTTTGTCAGGCCGCCACCGCATCAGCTTCGTGCCATGCCGGAACCGGCCGCCGCTGTAATGGTCGTAGCGGACCTCCACCACCAGTTCAGGCTTCAACGGCTCCCACTCGGTGGAACGCTCCTTGCTCCAGCGGCTAGGCCCACCCGGTGCGCGGCCCGTAAAACCCGGTGCTCCACGCAGTGCTTCCAGCTTCTTGGTGAGTTCCGGTTTCTCAGCGGCAGTCAGCGCGGAGCAGAAGCCGACGTGGTGCAGCAATCCGTCATCGTCGTAAAGCCCCAGCAGCAAAGATCCCACCAGCCGTTCTTT
>JAYTGM010000245.1:0-5590 GCA_043733425.1 Terriglobia bacterium | reverse complement strand
TGTATGTTCGATTCACCCGACTCGCCTGTGACTCAGACTTTCGGGTTGGGGGTGTTTGAGCCGGTCACCACCGAAGGGCTAAGTGAGATGGAAGTATTTTTCCGGGAACGGAGAGCACCTGTCTTTCATGAGGTAAGTCCGCTAGCCGATCCTTCAGCTTTGGTGATGCTCAACCGGCACGGATATAATCCGCTGGAATTTACAACAGTGCTGGTGCGTGAGCTGCCGCGCGATTCCGCGTTGCCAGAGACCGCTTGTGCGGTACGGCTGGCGCGGGCGGAGGAAAGCGGCCATTGGTCAAAGCTGTCTTTTCAAGGTTGGGATCAGCCTGCGCTCACCGCATTTTTCGAAGACATGGCGGTGGCCAATGAAGAGCGGCGGGACACCGTACTATTTTATGCGGAGGTGGATGGAAAGTTGGCGGCTACAGGGTCGGTTTGCATTCAGGAAGGTTTGGCACTGATGGCGGGAGCCAGCACGCTTCCCGAAGCGCGGGGCCGCGGTGCCCAATAATCACTGCTGGCGCACCGGCTCCATTACGCCGCTCAACAGGGCTGCACGGTAGCTATGATGGGTGCTCTTCCCGGCAGTGCATCGCAGCGGAACGCGCAACGCAACGGATTTCAAGTGGCTTATACCCGTTTAAAGTGGGAACTAAGTTAGGAGTGCGGAAGGCCGGAATCGAACCGGCACGGCCCTTGCGAGCCAGCAGATTTTAAGTCTGCTGTGTCTACCAATTTCACCACATCCGCATACTGATAAGCCGTCAGGGTAACACGGCTGAACGCTATCTCAGGGCGATGAACGTATTGAGCTGCGAGGGAACGCTTCGCAGGTAAACTACCACCGGAATCTGATTCCCAGCCGTTACTTCCTGCGGAACACGAACATTGATCTGCCACACCCCGATCAAGCCGGGCGCGAGGCCCGAATATTGAATATCGGAATCCTGCACATCGACACCGCCGATTACCACTCGCGGGCGGTCAAAGGTTGGTGTGATATCGATCGCTGGCGTGCCGTCTAGAGGAGCATTTGGCACCAAGCCCTGACCTGTGCCGAATAAAGTGATGTAGCGTCCTCTCACAAGGGGCTTCGAGGCGGTATTGACAGAGCCATCCGCCGCGTTTAGCGCGGCTAATTGTCCAGACCCGCTGCCAGCCAGTGTGAATAAGCCGGGCGATACGGGAGCCAGAGAAATTTCGGTCAAACCATAAATGCGAGAAGAACTCTTCGAAACAATCTGCAGATCTACCGTGCCGGATGCGGGCAAAGTGGAAGGAAGCGGCAAATTGATCTGTGTCGGCGACACATAGAACAGAGCGGATGGTGTGCCGTTCACTAAAACCTGCACATCAGCAAGCGTGACCGGCAAAGGCAAAGACGAAGCTGCATCGGAAAAGTTCGCGGTCGCTGGCGCTAATATGGCGGGTGATGAGGTTAGGGGAGAGAGCGCCGGAAAAACCGAAACAATCGTTCCCGGCGCAACGGCGCCCGTTGCGAAGCTTGCTCCATTGGTTACGGTGAGTTGCGGCACGAAGAGCAATACCCGATTTGCTGAATCGGCCACGGCGAGATCGCCAAAGCTATCGAAGGCAGTGCTCAAAGGATGGAAGGAGCTGACTCCCAAATCCGGACTGGCGTTGAGCACGAGTTGTGAGTAGGGAGGGTAATGGAGGGCGGCATTTGCCGCGAAATCGGCCACCCAGATCTGACCCGCGTTTGGTGTGCCCGCGGCCCCAATAGCGATGCCGATTGGCTGGCTCAAGCCTGCGGTAAGCGAGGTGGCTGGAGCGGCGAGAGTAGGACTGAGGTTCCCGATGGAATCGAAGATCGCGATGCGACGGTTGCCTGGATCGCAAACGTAGACTCGATCCTGAGGATCGGCGGCGATTTGGCGCGGGCCGGAAAAACGGGCTGGATCGGCCACGCCAGGCTGGCCGGTGGTGGCGCTTGAAGGCGAATTAAAATCGCTTTGGCCCAGCACTTTGGTGGCGCTCATACCGCTTGAAAGCGGACGCGCAAAATACAAAACACGATTCAGCGTGGCGTCTGAAACCAGAAGTGAGCCATCGCTCAAGAACGCGAGACCGGTGGGGCTCTGCATGGTGCGGCTGCTGGCGCTGGTAATAACGGAAGTGAAATTCGCTTGGCCTATGACCAAGTCCGCCGATTGCGCGGTCTTAGCCGGTTGCGCGAAGGGCTGCGAGAAACGCAGTACCCGGCTGTTGCCTGAATCCGCTACATACAGATTCCCCGCAGCGTCAAGAGCTAGCGCAGTGGGGCGGTTCAGGCCTTGAGGAATAGGTAATGCTGGATCGTTGGTCTGGTTATTGACATTGGTACTGAACAAGTTCGCTTGGCCGATCACCAAATCTGCATAATCCCCGCCTTTGACATTGTTGAAGTCAGAGAAACCAAGAATCCGGTTATTCGCCGTGTCGGAAACGTAGAGATGAGGCGGGTTCGAATTGCGATCGATCACGATTGCGCCTGTTGCGCCAGCGCTGGAAAGCGCGAACTCGCGGCCTTCCACCAAATTCGGGCTGAACAGACTGAAGTTTACCTGACCCAGGACACGCGTCGCGCTCAAGGCCGGGCCGGCCGCGGATAAGGAGTAATTCAGCACGCGTTGGTTTCCTGTATCGACCACATACAATTCGTTACCCGAAGCGGCGGCATCAAAAGGACTAGACAACGTTGACGGGTTCGGAATGCGAAGGTCCTGATTCGGGAGCCGCCCGCCGGTATTACTTTGCCCAATCACAAAACGTGCGGTTGGGGAAAACGCTGAAGGGCCCTCAGCAGGAAACTTATCGAAGGAATCGTAAACCAGCACGCGATTATTGCTGCTGTCAACGACAATGGGGCGGTCTCCAGGACCGATGGTGACCGAACTGGTGAACCCGAGATTTACGTCGCTGACCGCCGCGGGTGGGGGCTGATTCTGGACTTGGACAGCGACCCCGAGGATTCGCGCCGCCAGCGAGCCAGAAGAAAAGCCGGGTGTGTAGACCAAGACGCGGGCAAGAGAATCGGCTACGAAGAGGCGGCCCGCGGAATCGAAGGCCAAACCGAGCGGTGCGGTGAGGGCCGCTTTGCTCACACGCTGGCCAGCCGCATTCGTATTTGTGGTGAATCCGGCTTGGCCTAGAACCAAGTCAGCCGGAGCCCCGTAATTTCCGGCGGAGAGTGTGGCGGATGAATACCGAAGGACACGGCTGTTGCCAGAATCGGTTGTAAACAGATCCCCAGCGGCGTTAAGTGCCAAGCCCACATGCGAAGGAAAACCCTGACCGGAACTAAGGAACAAGCCTGAAGCTGTAATGCCTTGCGCGTTTGGGGCGCTTCCGCCAAAACTGGTTTGGCCCAGAACGAGATCGGGAGTTTTCAACTGGTCGGGCTGGCTAAAGGGGCGGGGGAAACGAAGGATACGGTTGTTGCCGGTATCGGCGACGTACAAATTACCCTCTTTATCGACGGCGAGACCGGTGGGCGCGTTGAACCCGATGGTGAGCCCCCCGGGGCCCTGCGGGAGCGTCGTGAAGAAGTCTTTCTGGCCGACAACAATGTCAGCGGGAGCGCCATTCCGCAATTGCGTGGCATATCGCCAGCCCAGCACCCGGTTGTTTGAGGTATCGGCTACATAGACCGAAGGGGGACTGCTGGAATTATCAAGAGCGATGGCCGTCGGATTATAGAGATCTTTCGCTTCGACGTAGTTTGGGTTGACGGAATCGAGCGCGCCGGGGTTTGCCTGGGTCGCCAACAGACGAGGAACACCTAAAGCTTTGACAGGCTTTGGGTTCAGAGTCTGCGCGTTCGCAAACGGAAGAGAACAGAAAACGGCTAAGAAGGGAAAAAGACGGCGGATGATCAAGATTTATCTTATGCAAACCACAGCAAATTGGATCTCTTCATTTTACCATGTGGCTCTTTCGACCGTGTTCTCCAACACTTGGGAAGAAGGGTTGCCCGACAAAAGTGCAAGTGGAGGATGTAAACGATGGCAAAAAAGGAAAACAGATGCTGGCCCGGGTTTGAACCGGTTCCCGGAAAACCGGAATATAGCAAAGGAAGCTGCGAAAAAGCGTCTTCAGCATCTGGGACAAAGACTGAGGCTGCAGCCCTCAAGAAATCTACCGCGAAACGAACTGCCAAAGCGAATTCATAATTGAGATAGGTTGAAAAGGCAGGTTTACCGAGTTAACGGAAACCTGCCCCAGGAACTTACAATTCGCTTCTAGCGCCAGTGATTCTGAATTTCCGTATGCCACGAGGCGTCAGCCATATCTGGCCAATTATCTTTGTCGAACCCCGGCGCATTTTCCAACACTTCTTTACCGACGTCGAGTACAAATTCCTGCGCAGCCGAATTCAAGGTGAGGGATTCCCAAGGCACAGCAAATAACTTGTCGCCAATTCCGAGAAAGCCTCCAAAACTGAGAACGGCATACGCGATTTTGCCGTTGTTCACGTCGATCATGATTTCTTCAATCTTGCCCAAGCTCTGTCCAGCGCTATTCCTGACCGAATTCCCCATCAGGGTTCCTGCTGAGATGATAAGATTTTCTGTTCCGAAGGCTGGCCGTAAGGGAGTTTCGCTCATGTCCGATTCCTAATAACGCTCGTTCATATACACCGGTTGATCGATCCGGAAGGTTAATACGGTTTCTGACGGCACACGGACTTCGCTGCCCTTTGTCAACACCTGAGTTCCCGCTCCGGCAGCCGCTCCAGCCAAAGCTCCGATTAGCGCGCCTTTACCGCCACCGGCTACAGCTCCCAGCAAAGTTCCAAGCACGGTGCCGCCACCGATAAATTCTCCGGTGCGCTTGTTTTGGCCAATGCCCTGACGGCCGTTACTGGTCTGTGCCAAGTCTTCCGTGTTGATCAAGAATCTTTGGCCATTGACCGATACAGCCTGAACGTCCAGGACCAACTCATTGCTGTTTCTGAAATTTCCGCCATTGACATCACGCACAACGAGTTCAGCCGGGCTGCCACGAGGGATCAAGACGGAGCCTGAGCTATCCCTTACATCGCGTTCAACAGACGCGGAGAATACCTCGCCTTCTGAGGCGTTTCTGGAATTGATCGTGGTGGTGGTTCTGACCGCGATCTCAGTGCCGACGGGCAACACACGAGTGGGACCGTGGTAATTTTCACCGCTCACATTCCCCACATGATTATTTGCGATTGGGCCGGGATACACCCCGTTTCGATCAGGCTGAGGTCTTTCAACGCTGCCGTAAGCACGGTCCCTATAATTATTAAAGCTGATTCGATCAACGTCATCTGTCCGAAAGCGGTAATCCCTTCCGTTGTCATCCTGAAACGATATTGTGCCGGGATTTCCATCTATGAAGCGCCCGGAAAATGTACGACCGTCCTTGAGAGTTATGGAAGTCTCCCCGGCAAAAAGAGCAAACGGGAGTGCCGCCAACAGAATTAGGGAGTTGAATAGTTTCATGGCTTTAGACCTACTCCTCAGGAAGCAATCTTCTGGCCAGAAGACTTAAACGGCAGATAAACGATCGATGAGCGCTTGAACGCGTTTTTCGATATCAATTGCGGCTTGCGTATAAAC
>JAYTGM010000244.1:0-5593 GCA_043733425.1 Terriglobia bacterium | reverse complement strand
CTTCCGCTACCACGGCATTATCGATCAGCTTCACCTTGCCGGTCTTCAGCGCCGGGTCCATCAGGTAGTCCGACGCATTGAAAAATGCCGACACATCGCAGCCGCGTCCGCACGCACCGCAGTAATGGCACGCATTGTGACCGTTGTGCGGCTTAGTCAAGACCGCGCGCCTAACCGGAACAATTGAAATCCCTTCGCGTGCCGCGGCGCTCTGCAGATACTTCTCCCCACACCGCATAGCCGGTGGAGGCAGATGAAACTTGCTGCCGGGCAGCGAATCCTGATCGTCACTGCCGCCGCAAACGCCAATGAACTGTTCTACGCGGTCGTAATAAGGGGCAATATCGGCATAACTGATGGGCCAGGGAATCTCCCAGCCGTCACGGTCTGCGGATTTGAAATCCAGATCGCCATAACGCAGCGAAACACGACCCCAGATATTAGTCCGTCCGCCGCGTCCCCAGACTCGCACCAGATCGAACGGCTTCTCCGAAGGCGTGACATAAGGCTGCTCGGTCTTATCCAGCTGAAACTGCACCGGCCGCTCGCCGCGATCCATGCGCTCGCGCCATTCCCACGGTTTCACG
Organism: Terriglobia bacterium; assembly: GCA_043733425.1. Lineage (GTDB taxonomy): Bacteria > Acidobacteriota > Terriglobia > Bryobacterales > Bryobacteraceae > JALYXI01. Next base: position 5,006 of record JAYTGM010000244.1, on the reverse strand, counting down.
TGCGTCCAGAACTTGGAGCGCTGAAACTTCTCCCCAGCATCCAGCACCGTCACATTCACGCCCTTGCGGGCCAAATTCCAGGCGGCCATTCCCCCCGCCGCACCACTGCCAACAATCACTACATCCTGAACAGTTTGCATACCGGTTGCGAGACAATCATATCTTGCCTGAGGACGAACAACTTGCGGAGGCTCTGCGCCGCTACTGGGGTTACGATGCCTTTCGGCCCCAACAGGAACGTATCGTCAAGAGTATTCTGGCTCAGCGCGATGTCGCGGTGGTTATGCCCACGGGCGGCGGCAAGAGCCTTTGCTACCAGTTGCCCGCGCTGGTCTCCGGCCAAACCGCCATTGTCGTCAGTCCGCTAATTTCACTCATGCAGGACCAAGCCGCACAATTGGCGCAGATGGGTATTCCGGCGGCGGTGCTCAACAGTGCCCAGGCCGCGCCCGATCAAGCGGAAACCGTCCGCCAAGCGCAACGCGGCGCTTTCCGGCTGCTCTATCTTTCACCGGAACGCTTGGCGCGCAACGACACCGTTGCCTGGCTGCAGCGCGTGCCCATCTCCTTCTTTGCGATCGATGAGGCCCATTGCATATCCGAGTGGGGCCATGAGTTCCGCCCGGATTATCGCCAACTCAGCCGCCTGCGCGAGAACTTCCCTCAGAAACCGATCGCGGCCTTCACCGCCAGCGCTACCAGACGCGTCCGGCACGACATCATCTCGCAGCTCAAACTGGACGATCCGGATAAGTACATCGTCAGCTTTCACCGCCCGAATCTTCAGTATCTGGTCCGCCAGTGCGATGCCAAAACGCAGCCGCAGTATTTGCTCAACGCGATCCGCGCGCAAGCGGGCAGCAACATCATCGTTTACGCGCCCACCGTCGCCATCGTGGAATCCACTGTCGATTTCTTAGGCGAAAACAAGATCCGCGCCATCCCGTATCACGGTCAGATGGATACAAAAATCCGCTCCCGCAATCAGGAGCGCTGGATGTCGGATGAGATTCCGGTGCTTGTCGGTACGCTTGCTTTCGGGTTAGGCATCAACAAGGCGACAGTTCGTTCCGTAATTCATTTGGCGCTGCCGAAATCCATCGAGCAGTACTACCAGGAAGCTGGCCGCGCCGGCCGCGATGGGCTGCCCGCCGATTGTCTGCTGCTTTGGCGTTCGAAAGATGCAGGCCTTCTGGCTTACTTCATCGAGCAACTCAGAGACACCGCGGAACGCGAGCGGGCCTGGCAGCGTTACCACGCCATCAAGAAGTTTGCCGATAGCGCGGAATGCCGCCACCGGCAGATTTGCCTTCACTTCGGCGAGACACCGAAGTGGGAACAATGCGGTGCCTGCGATGTTTGCGCCCCCATGCCAGAGTGGCTGGACCAGCGCCCGTCCCGTGCACCCCGCCCGTCACCGTTACCGAAACCCGCTTCGGCAACACCTGCCAGGCGCCCCAGCTCCCCCGTACCGGCTCATGACAGCACGTTGCTGGAACTGCTGAAAGAGTGGCGCCGCGATTTAGCCAAGCGCAACGCCGTGCCTGCTTTCATGATCTTGTCCGATGCCTCCTTGATCGATCTCTGCATCAAGCAGCCCATCGACCGCCCAGGCCTGCGCGCAGTGACCGGCATCGGTGAGATGAAAGCGGATCAATTTGGCCCCCAAATCCTGACCGTGCTGCAGTCTTACCAGAGCGGTACGCGTGCTTCAACCGCTCCGCAAAGTGCCATGCTTACCCCCGCCCAGGAAACAGCGCGCTTGCTGAATGAGGGCCATACGTTCGCCCAGATCGCGCAGCTTCGCGATAGACAATTAAGCACCGTGGTCGGGATGGTGGCAGATCTGGTGGAGCGTCGCGAAATTGACTTTGTCCCTACGTGGGTGGATGAACCGCATCGCGTCTTAATTGAAGCAGCAGTCCGAACGCATGGCGCACAATGGCTCAAGCCGCTTCGGCAAGCTTTACCGCCAGAGATCACGGCGGAAGAAATCCGATTGGTGGTCGCGAAGGTTCGCATGGAGACAATACAAGAATGAAAATCGCACTGGTGACAGGCGCGGGAAGCGGCATCGGCCGGGCAGTCAGCGTCGCCTTATCAGGTGCGGGGTGGACGCTGGCATTGGCCGGACGCCGTAAAGAAGAATTGGACCGTACCGCCGCTCTGACTGGCTCTGACACTCTTGTGCACCCCACGGACGTTAGCCGCCCGGATTCCGTTCGCGATCTTTTCGGCAGGATCGAAGAGCGTTTCGGGCAGTTGGATTTCCTCTTCAACAACGCTGGGATGAGTGCGCCCTCCGTGCCATTCGACCAGCTCACCTTCGAACAATGGAACAACGTCGTCGGCGTCAATTTGACTGGATCGTTTCTCTGCGCGCAAGAAGCATTTCGCATGATGAAGCGGCAAAATCCAAAAGGCGGGCGCATCGTCAACAACGGGTCCATCTCCGCTCATGTCCCCCGCCCCAACTCAGCACCGTACACTGCTACCAAACATGCCATCACCGGTTTAACGCGTTCCCTTTCACTCGATGGGCGGGTGCATCATATCGCCTGCGGCCAGATAGATATCGGTAACGCGGCAACCGAAATGACGGAACGAATGACCGCCGGTGTGCTACAACCGAACGGTTCCAGCATGATCGAGCCGCGTATGAACGTACAACACGTGGCCGACGCGGTAGTCTACATGGCCAGCCTTCCCCTGGATGCCAACGTTCAGTTCATTACCGTGATGGCTTCCGCCATGCCGTTCATCGGAAGAGGCTGATCCGCTATAACGTTCGCTTCGCGTCCCAATCGTGCCGGGTACTCAGATGCCCTGCAGGCCCTTTGATTTCAAACGGAACTAAGGTGGTGTGTTGTTTCTTCAAGAAGGGCGTGATCAACTTCACGGCGAAAGCCTTCACTCCATTTTGCGTATCGGAGAGTTTGCCGTCTGTCTTCAATGTTCCCTTCAGGTCCACTTCTTTAGAAAGCAAATTAAACGTACCGTCTATCCGCGCTACTGTTTCCGGAGCTTCCAGCATCAGGTGCTCAATGCGCGCTACTCCGCCTTTTACAACCACATGGGACCGCATACGTGAGGAAATGACCTCTTGATCGGCGTCCTGTTCCTTCTTGCTCTTCCCCTCTGCGCTTTCTTTCAAGTGTTTGAGCATGTCTTGCGTTTTCGGATTGGAAAAACGTCCGCTGCTGGTCTGGAAATCTCCTGTCATCTGTAACCGTTCCAGGAACTTGGCAGGCCCGGCGGGCAGCAAAATGGAAGTCTGAATGGTCACTGCGCCCGAAAGCGGCGGCGTCTTCGAGCGGGTAAACATCTTTTCCAAATCATCAACACGGCCGTTCACAACCGACGCTTTCAGTTCAGCCGTCTTTCCCGATTGGTGCCCTTGACCCGATACCGTTCCTTCCGCGTGCACGGTGGTTTTGCCAAACGTGGTATCCACACTGATCAGAGTGACGTCCCCCTTGGTCGCATCCACCACCGCGCGGAAATTGGTCCGTAAGCTTTGCGTGTGCGTCGAACCCGAAACGCGAAAGTCCGGGACAATTGCATCTGCCTCCGTTTCTTCGCGGTCCAACGTACCCCAAAACTTGCCTTGCGATTGCAGCGTTCCGGAAATGCCGGGGATATCGGCCAGCTGGGCATTTTGAAAACTAAACGTGGCCGCCACCGGAGTGAGAGCGGGCTGGGCCGTATCCCAAGGGCCAAACTTTCCTTTGGCATGAATTTCGCCGCGTGGCAGGCTATTTTCTACTACGGCTTCAAAGCCTACATGTGCGGTTGATATATGTCAATTTGTGAAACGGTGTGAGCAAAAGTGATCAGGCTGCGCCAGCTTGCTTTCACAACTAACTTGTCGATAGATATCGGTGGCTATTGATCAGGATGCTCAGGCCGCAAGAACCGGATGTCATGTGCAATAAATCCTGGGGGGGGAAATGTTTCCTGAAACGCACCCACCTGCACGTCGCGGCCTGTTCGTGCCCGCAGGGTATGAACGATCCGAGCTTCAGTGAAGGGCCATTTCAAGGTAAGCGTCCCCGCAATCAGAATCGTAAAGAATAGCGCTGTGAAACGATCGCGAACCAAGCTTTGATTTTCACAGGATCGACCAAAGCATTTCAGTCGCCGTGATGATTTTTACTAACCGACCACACGCCTCAGAGGTCTAATCAGAAAGCGAATGGAGGATTTCCGTGTATTGGCAGAGCGCCACCACAAAGCGGTATTCCGGCTGGCCTACCGAATGACCGGAAATCAGCACGATGCCGAAGACGTTGTTCAGGAGTGCTTTTTGCGCGCCTTCAAGCAGTTGAGTAAGTTCGATGGCCGCTCCGCTTTCGGCACCTGGCTGCATCGGATTGCGGCCAATTGCGCAATCGATCTGATCCGCGCGCGCAAGAAGCGGGATAGTCAGCAGGGCACGGAATGGAACCCAGAGATTACGGCCTCAGATGACCCGTCGCCGGAGCGGCTTACCAGGAGCGTAGAAATTCGGCGCATGTTGGAGCCGGCACTCGCGCAATTAAGCGATATGGAGCGCGCAGCCTTCGTGATGCGCCATTACGAAGGGCTGGGTATTGATGAGATCGGTACCACTTTGGGCGTGCAGCCAAACGCCGCGAAACATACGGTGTTTCGTGCCGTACAAAAGCTCAGGCGGGCCCTTCAGCCGGCATGGGGAGTGTCACAATGACGCATCTTACAGAAGAAGAATTGGTGGAGATCTATTACGGCGGGCGAGGCTCCGGGCAAAGCTCCACGCAAAGCCCTCAGCAACGTTCCGCGCATCTGGACCAGTGCGCCACCTGCCGGGAGCATTTCGAAGATCTGGAATCGACCCTCAACGCGTTTAACGATCTACCCGTTCCCGAACCCCCTGCCTTCACGTGGCGTGAACCACTTGCTTCCCGCTTGTTTCGCTGGCGCGGTTGGCTCTTAGCCCCTGCACTGGCAGCAGGCCTGTTCGCCGCATTTTTCCTGGGCCGGGCTTC
>JAYTGM010000243.1:0-5609 GCA_043733425.1 Terriglobia bacterium | reverse complement strand
TGAACGAAGATCATTTTGGCCTTGAAGAAATTAAAGAACGCATCCTGGAACACCTCGGAGTCTTGAAACTGAACAGCCGTGCCAAGGCTCCCATCCTGTGTTTCGTGGGGCCTCCCGGAGTGGGTAAAACCAGCTTGGGACAATCCATCGCTCGCGCCCTGGGCCGCAAGTTTGAGCGCCTCAGCCTAGGCGGTCTTCATGATGAAAGCGAGCTCCGTGGCCATCGCCGAACCTACATCGGCGCCATGCCTGGCCGCATCATTCAGGCAATCCGGCGCGCCGGAGTGAACAATCCAGTAATGATGCTGGATGAGGTAGACAAACTGGGCCGTGATTTTCGCGGCGATCCCGCAGCGGCACTCCTCGAAGTGCTGGACCCCGAACAGAACCGCGCCTTCCGCGACAATTATCTCGACCTGGCTTTCGATATCAGTAAGATTTTCTTCGTCACTACAGCCAACACGCTCGATTCCATTCCGCAGCCTCTGTTGGACCGCATGGAAGTTGTCCGGTTGGCCGGTTACAGCGAAGAAGAGAAACTGGAAATTGCGCTTCGCTATCAGCTTCCGCGGCAACTTGCTGAAGCCGGTCTTACGGCTGAGCAGTGTTTGCTTACGCCCGAAGCACTGCGCCTTATCATCACCGGATACACACGTGAGGCGGGCGTCCGCCAGTTGGAACGCGCTATCGGGAAGGTGATCCGCAAAATTGCCTTGCGCCATGTGGAAGGCAAAGCCGATTCATTCTCCGTCACGCAGGAAAACCTGGCTGAATTGCTGGGTCCCCAGAAGATCACTCCTGAGCAGGCGCGCCGGGATGTTCCCGCGGGCGTGGCTACCGGCCTTGCCTGGACGGAAGCCGGGGGTGACGTTTTATATATCGAAGCCGCTCTGCTGCGCGATGGAAAGGGCCTGTCATTAACCGGACAACTCGGAAACGTGATGCAGGAATCCGCTAAGACCGGGCAGAGCTATGTCTGGTCGCATGCCGAAAGCCTGGGCATCGATCAATCGCTTTTCCGCCGTTATGGCGCCCATATACACGTCCCGGCGGGCGGCATTCCGAAGGACGGCCCCTCAGCGGGCGTCACGATGGTTACCGCGCTCACCTCGCTATACACCGGTTTGCCGGTGCGTACCGATACTGCCATGACGGGAGAGGTTACTCTTTCCGGTCTGGTGCTGCCCATCGGCGGGGTGAAAGAAAAAGTGCTGGCCGCGCGCCGGCTCGGCATCAAGCGCATCATCCTACCGAAAGCGAATGAGAAGGACCTGCGCGATATTCCTGAGCCTGTCCGGGCGGAGATGGAATTCATCTTCGCCGAAAAAGTGGGGCAAGTGCTGGAAGCAGCGATTCCAGGAATTGGCAAGCGCCTCAGAATCGCTGCGTAACATCTAAGGACGCATCGCTTCCAGTTCACTGATTTCCGCTGGCGACAGACGAAAATCAAGCGCTCCGATCACGCCATCTACCTGCTTGGCGGAGCGCATGCCGACGATTGCGGCGGTCACTTCTTTGCGCCGCAGCGTCCACGCAATCGCCACTTCCCCTGGAGTGCGGCCATGCCGCTCGCCCATCTCGCGCATCCGTTCCACCAACGCCAGATTCTGGGTCAGCTTCGGTTCCTGGAACTGCGGCGTACGCTTGCGAAAATCGTCGTCAGGCATGGCGGCGATTCGTTCGCGAGTCATGGCTCCCGTCAAAAGGCCCGATTTCATTGGCGAATATACAATCACACCGATGTTATTCTCGCCCGCGTACGGCAGGAGGGACTCTTCACTTTCAGGCGACAGCAAAGAATACGGCGGTTGCAGCGATGTGATGGGCGCAATCTTCTGTGCGCGCTTCATCTGTTCCACGTTGAAATTCGATACCCCGATATAGCGCACTTTGCCCTGCTCTTTCAGCTTCGCCATTTCGGTCCAGCCCTCTTCAATGTCTTCATCGGGCTCGGGCCAGTGGATCTGATACAGGTCAATCACGTCAAGCTGTAGGCGCCGCAAGCTATCTTCCACTTCGCGGCGGATCGATTCAGCTTTTAAACTTTTCCCAATCTCCCGCTTTTCGTTCCAAACCCGCTCGCATTTCGTGAAAATATAAGGCTTCTTAGATCTGCCCTTCAAGGCAAGCGCCACAATCTCTTCGGAATGTCCCAACCCGTAAATGGCTGCTGTATCAATCCAGTTGATTCCGCGGTCAAGCCCTGCCTGCATGGCCGCAACGGATTGGTTATCGTCCTGAGGGCCCCAGCCGAATGCCCAGCCTCCTCCCCCGATTGCCCATGCGCCGATCCCTATCGGCGACAGGTGCATGTCACTATTTCCTAGCTGCTTGGTTTGCATAACCTTTAGAATAGATGCCATGCCAGAGAAACCGCAAAGTTATGCCAGCCATGCCAAGATGGACCCTCTGTTTCATTACTTTCTAATGCCCGTTGCGTTCATCAACGTGGGCATTGTGGTTTATCTTGCGATCCGGCGGCCAAGCTACTCCGCGTTATGGCTGGTTTTGTTGAGTTTTGCCTTTGCGGTGGCGGTTTTTAAGATTCGCACGTACCCGCTGAAGGTGCAGGATCGCGTGATCCGGCTTGAAGAGACCCTTCGGATGCAGCGCCTCCTGCCTGAAACCATGCTCGGCCAGATCGATCAGCTTCATCCCCATCATTTCATTGCGCTCCGGTTTGCACCGGATGAGGAGTTGCCCGGTTTAGTGGAGCAAACGCTTGCCAATACCTGGGGGCCTAAAGACATCAAAGGGGCAATCAAAAACTGGCGCTCAGATTACGTGCGGATATGACCGGCCACTCTCGCCAAGCCTTTTGCCACTGACGTAAATTCGTCGCCGCCTGAAATTTTCTCTTCGCCAAACAGTTGCTCGAACACGCGGCGGACTGCTGGAACCAGCGACGTACCGCCCGTAAGAAATACCCGATTCACCGCGCTCACGGATGTTGCGGTGCGCTCTAGCAACTTATCCACCGCTCCCCTGATTTGATCAAGCTCCGGCGTAATCCAGTCTTCGAAATCAGAGCGGGCAATTTGCTTTTCAATCTGAACGGCGGAGTGGTGAAAGCGGAAAAGCGTGTTTTGGCTGCGGGAGAGCTCATATTTTGCCTGTTGAACGGCACGATGTAACTGCAGCCCCAAGTCGTTTTCAATCAGCGCAATGAGCTTTTCTATTTGTTCCGGCTCAACCGCCGTGGCCTGAATCGAGTGCAGCATGCGCAGCGTATCGGGCGAGCGAAGGAAAGAGAGTTGGTGCCAGCGCTCCAGCTTGCGATAAAGCGAGGAGGGCACCGGCAAAAACTTGTGCAGCGAGCGATACTCCGAACCTTCGCCCAGCAGTGGCGAGACAACATGCCGGATGATCGTGGCGTCTAAAGCGTCGCCGGCCAGTGGCACGCCCTCATTGCCCAAAATGGATCGAGGTCCTTTCCCGCTTCTCGCTTGGGGGCCGACCGGCATTAAGCAGAAATCGCTGGTGCCACCGCCAAAATCCGCGATTAGGATGAGTTCGTCGCGGTCCAGGCGGCTCTCATACGCGTAGGCCGCACCCACGGGTTCAAAAGCAAGCGCAACGTGGCCGAAACCAGCGGCCTGATAGGCGGCCTCTAAGCGCGTAACGGCCATCTGTTCATCCTCTTCAGTCTCAGCGCCAACGAACTTGACAGGGCGGCCCGCTGTGATGGAAGTCAGGGGGGAAGGCAGCAGTTCGCCAGCTTCCTTGCGGATAGCCCGCAGCAGCACGGTCACCAGATCTTGCGCGGTATACCGGCGGCCGGAAATGTTGGTCGCAATGAAAATCCGGCTCGCCAAAAGCGACTTCATGGATTGAATCAAGCGGCCGCCGCTTTCGCCTTCCGCGTGTTCCGCCAGATAAGCGGAGATGGCTTGCGGACCCGCCACCACAGGCTGGCGGCCCTCCGGGAAGTAAAGGATGCTGCGAAACGTTTCAGATTCGCCGAACGGGATCAGCTGCACATCGTCTTCATTTCGAATCGCAATCGCGCTGTTGGTGGTTCCGAAATCAAAACCGATATCCGGCACTTAGGATAGGTCCTGAAGTTGACGCAGTTCCATCGCAATCCCGTCCACCGCCGGGCTCTCGAACACGGGGCTTTGAAGCTTAGCGGAGTGAAACTGCAGCACGCGGCCTGAGTAGCGCGGCTGGCTATTCGATCTTCGAAATAGCTTGTTCCAGCTCTTTTGCGGCGAAGGAAGTGGGGCATCCAGCAAAGCGACAGCCGTCACGGCCTCGCCTAGTTCTGCAAGGCAGCGCGCGGCTTCAAGCGCGGCTTCAGCTCCCGTTCCAGAAGCAGCCAGAACATAAGGACCATGTGGCTGCCGGGCGCGGATGGCGGTCAGTACGTCAGCCGTGGGTTCAAGGCCTAGCAAGGGCTGATCCTCGCCCAAAGCGTGTGCCAGGTTCCAACATCCCGCGCGCACGTTGAAGAAGAAAATCGGGTTGCGCGCGCCATTCGGCTGGATGCCAGTCAGGCCGGGCGGCAACTCCGCAATCCAGTGCCGCTTCAGATAACCGGCAACTTCGCGAACAGTAGGCGCGCTGAATAGCGTTTGAAACGGAAGCACCTGCCCGGTTTCCCGCTCCACGCGCGTAACCAGCCGCATGGCTGAAAGCGAATGGCCGCCATGATCGAAGAAGCTATCGGTAACCGAAAGATTCGGGGAGCCCAGCGCTTCGCGCCAGATGGGAAGCAGACGCATTTCCAGCGGATCGAGCGGTGCCGTCTCGTCTGAAGCTGAGGTTGCCGCGGCGGGAATCGTAAGCGCGCTTCGATCCAGTTTGCCGTGCACATTGGTCGGCAGTTCGGTAACGCTGAAGAAGCGGCTCGGCACCATGTACTTCGGGAGTTTGGCCGTGAGTGTAGCGCGCAGCTCTGCTTCCGCCGCATCGCCTGTGTACCAGGCGACGAGTGAATCGCCACGAATAGCCGCGGCGGCTCCGGTGATACCGGGATGGTGGGACAGCGCCGTTTCTATCTCGCCCAATTCGATGCGAAAGCCCCGAAGCTTCATCTGTGTATCGAGACGCCGAAGGAACTCAAGTTCACCATCCTCGCGGAAGCGGACCAGATCGCCAGTTCGATAAGCGCCTTCCCCGGATGGCAAGGTGATGAACCGCTCTGCTGTAAGTTCAGGCCGGTTCCAGTAGCCTTCCGCTACGCCCGCGCCCGCAATGTAGAGTTCCCCGGGAATGCCAATGGGCAGCGGTTCCTGATTCCGATCAAGCACGTGGACGCGGGTATTCGCAAGAGGCCGTCCAATCGTTACTGGCTTCCCTGTGACGCGTGCCATCGTGGACCAAACAGTAGTCTCGGTGGGCCCGTACATGTTCCAGACCGTGCAATCCAGTTGGGACAAACGCTTAGCGATCGCGTCCGGCAATGCCTCCGCGCCTACCAAAAGTTTAAAGTTGCGCGGCGGTGTCCAACCCGCGTCCAGCAGCGCGGCCCAGAGTGCCGGGGTCGCCTGCATGATGGTGGCATCTGACCGTTCCAGCAACACGCGAAGACGTTCTGGATTCTGGCGGTCCTCATCTGAGCCCAGCACCAGCTTTGCCCCGCAATAGAGCGGCAGCCATAGCTCGGG
>JAYTGM010000242.1:0-5614 GCA_043733425.1 Terriglobia bacterium | reverse complement strand
TGGCCGGGCATCAACTTCCGGACTCCCTGGAACAGGGTTTGCTCACCACTCAAGTAACCGAATTCCAGGTACTCGGGGAGCTGCGCGGGGTCAAGCCTTGCTGAAACGGCAGGGTGCTCAAGGAGAGCCTTTATTTCCGAGCCGAAAACAAATACTTCGCCATCGAAGTAGTAATAAAAAGGCTTGATACCAAGACGATCGCGCGCGCAGAAAAGCGTACCGGTGCTGGAATCCCAAAGCGCGAAAGAAAACATGCCGCGGAACTGCTTCACGCAATCCATGCCGTACTGTTCGTACGAATGGAGAATGGTTTCGGTATCGCAATGCGAGCCATAAACGTGGCCAGCAGCTTCTAGGGAAGGCCGAATATCAGCGTGATTGTAAATTTCGCCGTTATAAATAATGGCCAACTCGCGGGATTCGTTAAACATGGGCTGATGCCCATGGCTTGAAACATCGATGATGCTCAATCGGCGGTGCCCTAATGCAATCTGGGAAGAGGCGTGGGGAGCAAGGTAAAATCCATCGTCATCAGGTCCGCGATGAGCAATCACGTCCGTCATGGCCTTGACGATGCGCTGACTGCGCGTGGGATCGCCGGCGTGGCTGCGTGTAAAAAAACCTGCTATGCCGCACATGATCTAACGGAACGAAAGAGCTGCCGCGGCAGATCCGGCAAACCGGCTGGGAAGTACGGGAATTGAGTTTCGGAATTGCGCCATCCTGCGTTCTTCGGCATCCGCGAGAAGAGGCCTGGTAATCCGGTCCAATGCCACGGCAAGCGCTGCAATCGCTGGCATTTGCATGTTGTAAGCATTGGTGCCGAACAGGCCGCATGCGCCAAACGCAAGTAAAGCCATCAGGAGACAGTACGCCATTTGAGGAACACCGTCCAACTCGGCCACGTTTTTCGACGCTTTACGAACCTTAATCAGAATGCGTGCCGTAAACACGATCGTTGCGGTATAGAAAAGAAAACCCACAACTCCCGTTTCGGACGATACCAGCAGGTAAATATCGTGACATGTATACCAGAGAGGCAGATTTCCTTTGGCAATTTCCAGTTCGGCGCTCTGGAATGAGAAATTGCCCATGCCGACGCCGAAAATGGGATGTTTCAAAGTTAATACAACGGCATTGTGAACCAGCTCCTTGCGCGCGTTGGTGGACATTACGGCTGAGGCTGCGGTATCTGATAATCCACTGGTGGATCCAGAACTAAACGTTGTGGCATAACGCGCCATTAGATCTTTTGAGACGAAGAAGGGGAAGGTGCCGGTCACCAATGCGCAACAAATCAGGATTTTGATTTTGTTTGAGGCGCTGACCTGGAAAAACATGATCAACGCCATACCAGCAACCACCAATAACGATGAGCGTGAGCCGGTTTTCACCACCATAACCAGCAGAAACCCAGCTATCCCAAGGAACGCCATGCGAATCACCGCTGCCCTTTTGCTATCGAGCACAATGTACATCACGAACGGGAGGCACATTAGCAGGGCCCCTGCCAGATCGTTCGAATTTCCTAAACTGCCATATTCCACTGAGAGGCGGCCGTCCTCATAGGTTCTGGCGGATTTGATAGCGAAATACAAAATTCCAACCGAAGCCACGCCAAGAACAAATAGGGCGCGCCGCAACTGATGCAAAGTAAAAACCAAGCTGGCAACAAGCAGAAACGTCAGATAAGACTTCCACCAGGAATCGGCAAAAGCCCTGAAACTGCCGCCCTTCCAGGAACTGAATGGTATGCCCAAGATAAGGAACAGAGTGAACGCGGTCAGGCAGATGCCTGGCGTGGAAGTGAACGATTTGGGGATTAATCCGGCCGAAATTGCCGCCAGTACGGCCACCAAGGCGAGCAGCACAATCAGGTGCAAGCGTCCAGTAGTATCGATGAACTCGACGGCGTGGCTAAAGATGAAAAAAAGGTAAGTCGCGCCAACCAAAGAGGCAGCCGCGAACGAGTTCTGCTGGGCTCCCAGCAGGTTTACCCCAGAAGCAGGCACAGGGAACGCTTGGGCAGCGGGTATACCGTTTTTGGGGGGGTAAACTGCAGCGGGGTTAAAACGTGCCATGTGTCAGACCAGACACTCACATCGTAGCATTCGCCTCTCGTGGAGCCGTTCTAAGCCCGGGCGCCCACGGAGATACTACTTTGGTGCTGCTGGAGGTGCCAGTGTCTTGGTGAGCCGTGCCGCAATGTGTTTCGCCGTCTTATCCAGTTCGCGCGAAGAAGTGTTCTTCCAAGGGCTGTAATCGGACCACACCACTTGCCTGGATTTTGCGTCAACAAGGAACAAAGTTCCCTTACCTCGCGAAAAAGAGGTGCTATGAGGTTCAGCTTCAGGCGACGCCATTGGACTCAGGGCCCCTGTCGCGGCGACCGCGGGAGAGGGGGCCGGTGCGCCAGGAGTTCCCACTGGATCTTTCCTAATATGATCTAAGCGGTATTCGAACTGGCGGCCCAACTGATCAGTAAAAACTGCATCCGCCAGTTTCGGATCAGCCACAATTCGGAAGATATGATCTTTTGTCAGACGGTTTGCCAGATGTTGATCGAGGCCGCCCACCATGGGATAGAGGTAAACGGATTTCACATCTTTCAATTCCGCGGCGAAGGAAACCGCCGGAACCAGTAAGCTCAGGTACACCAACGCTTTCATGACTACTACGATGGTAACAGCTACCCCAGCCGCCCATGTATAAAGGCCAGCGCATTACCGTAATCATCCCCTGTCTGAATGAGGAAGAGGGCATTCAGTTGGTTCTTCGGGATATTCCGGATTTTGTGGACGAAACAATTGTGGTGGATAACAATTCCACCGACCGCACGCCTGACGTGGCGGCTAAAATGGGCGCAATTGTGATCAAGGAGGAGTTTCCAGGGTATGGCCGGGCTTACAAAAAAGGGTTTTCAATTGCTACTGGCGATATTCTGATCACCCTAGATGGCGACCACAGCTATCCGGTAAATGGAATTTCTTACTTACTGGAAGCCTTCCTTCACCTGAAAGTAGATTTTTTGAATGCCTCGCGGTTCCCGGTCAGAGACCCGCGGGCCATGAGTTTCAAGCATAAGTGTGGAAACCTGGCTCTTTCACTGGCGATGTCGGTGCTGTTTTTCAGGTGGGTGCAGGATTCTCAATCGGGTATGTGGGTTTTCCGCCGCAAAATCCTGGAAAGCATGGATCTGGTAGCAGACGGCATGGCGTTCTCGGAAGAAATCAAGATTGAAGCTTTATTGAACCGCGGCATCCGGTTTGGCGAAATTTCTATCCTTTACACGTCCCGAACCGGGGAAGTTAAGCTCAATCCGTGGCGAGATGGATGGCAGAACCTGGTTTTTCTTTTCCGAAAGCGCTTCGGGCATCGGCGGAAGTGAAAATTTCGGTTGTGGTCCCGGTTTGGAACGGTCTCAAGTACCTGAAGAGCCTTTTAGAATCGTTGCGCCAGCAGACTCGTCAGGCGGATGAAGTGCTTGTAGTGGACAATGGATCGGCTGACGGGGCCGGGGAATTCGCGGAACAGTGGGGAGCGAGGGTGGTTCGTTTCGCGGAAAACCAAGGCTTCGCGGCAGCGGTGAACCGGGGCGTCAAGGAATCGAGCGGCAATCATTTCGCCATCCTGAACAGTGATGTAGAGCTGGAGCCACGCTGGATGGAGCTCTTAGCGGAAGCGATTGCCCGGACATCGGCTTCGTTTGCAACCGGCTTGATCGTCTCAGCCAGGAACCCCGGCGTGATAGATGCTTCATGGGATCTGGTGAGCAAAGCAGGAATGCCATGGCGCGTTGGGAGCGGTTTTCCGGGTGCCAGTATTGCCTTCGGGCAAGAGCGGACCATTGGCATTGCGCCTTTCACGGCGATCCTGCTGCGCCGCGAACTGTGGGAAGAGGTAGGGCCGCTGGACGAGCGCTTTGAATCTTACCTGGAAGATGTGGATTTCGGCCTCCGCTGTATAACCGCTGGGCGATCGGGAATCTACGTTCCACCTGCCCGTTGCAAGCATTTCGGTAGCGCCACATTAGGCCGCTGGAGTGGGCAATCTGTCCGCCGCATGTCTCGAAATCAGGTGTTTTTGGTCAGGAAGTACATTTCCCGCCGTTCCAGAAGGCGCTGGTGGTGGAAAATATTGGCCGGGCAAGCACTTTGGGGGTGCGTTGCGGCTAAACATGGCGCCGGAGGCCCATGGCTTCGTGGCAAGTGGGAGGGGTGGAACAGGCGGCATGAATTCCAGAATGCCGTGTGTTGCGATCAGGCCTTGGAACAGCAGGAACGCCAGATACTCGACTTGCAACAGGAACTTGGGTTCGATTCCTACTGGCGGTGGTACAAGCGGTTAACCGACCGGGCGAGTGAGGCTGAATGACACAAAGTGCTGGTGGCTCGCCTGACACCTCAATCGTCATCGTGACGTACAACTCGGGAGTGGAAATTGCGGAATGTCTGGAAGCCGCAATTCTGACCGGGGCAGAAATTGTGGTGATCGACAATGCGTCACGGGACAATACGGCAGAAGTGGTTGGTAGCTACCCGGTCCGGCTGATAGAGAACCGGGAGAACCGCGGATTTGCGGGGGCAGTCAACCAAGGGACTCGAGAAACATCGGCAAGCTATGTACTGCTTTTAAACCCCGATGCTGTTTTGCTGAACGGGATTGAGCCACTTCTCGCACAAATCGTGCGTCCTGGGGTAGGGGCAGTGGCTGGAATGCTGACCGGTGCCACAGGCCAACCGCAGGCGGGGTTTACCGTGAGAAGGCTGCCATCCGCGCTAACTCTCAGTTTTGAAGTTTTGGGGTTGAACCGAATATTTCCGCGAAATCCTTTGAATTGGCGCTTCCGTTGCTTCGGTCTCAACCTCAGCGGGTCTGTTCCCATTCGGGTAGAACAGCCGGCGGGAGCGTTTTTTATGTTCCGGCGGGAGTGCTGGGTGGCATTGGGCGGATTTGACGAACAGTTTCATCCCTTATGGTTTGAGGACGTCGATTTCTGTGCACGGTTGAAGCTGTTGGGAAAGGAGATTTTGCTAGTGCCAACAGCAGTGGCAAAACATACGGGAGCACACTCTATCCTCAACATGACGCTGGAGATCCGTCAATTATATTGGTATGGTAATCTTCTGAGATACGCAGCGAAACACTTCTCGCCCTCAGGCCGGAAACTGGTCAGTTTTTCCGTTCTTTTTGGCGTGATACTCCGGTCTATCGGTCAAATCGGCAGAGGTGGGGCAGTACGGACGCAGGTAGTACGGCTGGCAATGCGCTGTTTTGGCGGGCGGCCGGGCTGGGATGAAAAACGGGATGCGAAACGGCACGGTGGAGCGCCAGCTATAAGATGACGAGGGGAGACAGCGGGCTCGGGAGAACCCAGGTTCGAATTCATGGCGAATAGCGATTCCGTCTCCGTAACCATCGTCACGTACGATAGCGGCCGATTCATCAAACGCTGCCTGGAATCCGTACTTGACCAGAAATATCCGTTCCTGGATGTAATCGTCATTGACAACTGCTCGACAGACGGTACGACCGATATTCTGGAACCGTTCGAAGACCGGGTCCGGATTATTTACAACGACGAAAATATAGGGTTTGCTGCAGCCCAGAACCA
>JAYTGM010000241.1:0-5635 GCA_043733425.1 Terriglobia bacterium | reverse complement strand
GGTTTCAGTATGCCTATGCGTCATTTCAACTAGGGCCGCCGGGTTCGCCAACCTGGACAGATCTGGGAAACCTCGCTCCGGAGCGGCTCTCGCAGTTGCAGACGGTTTACTCGTTCCCTAGTTTTACTTATGGTCAGGGCTACGCGGAACTGGGTGCCGAGAAACGATCGCAGTTCAAAGACGATGTGACCTGGATTCGGGGCAAGCACGCATTGAAATTCGGCGCGGACGTGAGTTACATCCCCTTCGGCGATGATGCGCTGTTCAACTATAAGGGCACGTTTACGTTTGCTACTGACCAGGTCTTTAATCCGAAAGACCCCGCAACCATTGCAAATCTGAAAAGTCCCACGCTATTCACGGCCGCTGTCCCGCCCCAGCACACCGCCGTGACCACCGAGCAGGCTGGATTCTATTTTCAGGACGATTGGCGGATCTTGCCTCGTGTCACTCTAAACCTAGGATTGCGCTGGGATCGGGAATATGGTTCGTTCAACGAGAACCTGGACGTGAGCAAGTTCCCGACAACGATCCCGTTTCTAGGTCGCCCGGGCGATCGCGGTAAGAACCGCAATTTTGGTCCTCGCTTCGGATTCGCCTGGGATGTATTCGGAATCGGGCGAGATGTTGTTCGCGGCGGTTATGGGTTGTACTACAACAATATCCAGACGCTTTTGAATTTTCCGGAAAATCGCGATTTGGCAGTGTGCAACGTTCTGATTCGAAATCCATCCTATCCAGATCCCTACGGCGGCAAGAGCCCTTCCGCCTTTTGCTCTACCGCCGCACCTACAG
This sequence comes from Terriglobia bacterium, assembly GCA_043733425.1. Classification (GTDB taxonomy): domain Bacteria; phylum Acidobacteriota; class Terriglobia; order Bryobacterales; family Bryobacteraceae; genus JALYXI01. Next base: position 4,840 of record JAYTGM010000241.1, on the reverse strand, counting down.
TAACCGTGCTCGATCGTAATTTCTCAAACCCTTACTCTCAACAATTCACGTTAGGATACTCCCGTCAGATTACGCATGACCTTTCAATTCATCTTGATGGCGTTTACATGCACACTTTGCATGATTATCGAAATGTCGATCTGAATTACCCAAATGCAGCAGGCGTTCGGCCGCTACCGCAATGGGCGCGCATCCTTGGTCATGAATCCATCTCGCAGACGAAGTACAAAGCGCTTTTCGCGCGCGTGGATAAGCGCTTCGCTCAGCGATACCAGGTGCAGGTTTCCTATACACTTTCCTCTGCTCGCGATGACAACCCCCAGGCAAATGTCACCACGCCGGCGCAGTACAACTTGGATTATGGACCAGCGAATATTGACCGGAGACATGCTCTTGTCACCAGTGGTTTCGTCAATCTGCCAGGGAAGTTTACCCTGGGGGCTATCTGGCAGCTTCGTTCGGCGCTTCCGTTCAGCGCAGCATCCGCCGTTCTGGATGCAGACGGGAACAGGCAATATGTGCCGGGAACCAGCAGAAACCAGGGTAACCGCGACCTTTCCCTTGCTGCCGTGAACGCCTATAGAGACAGCCTGCACCTCGCCCCGATTCCCGCTTCGCAAATTGATAGCAGCCGCATTAACGGGCTTGACCTGAAGGTGTCCAGATCGCTCTTCGTGAGAGACCAACGACGAATCGATCTGATAGGTCAGGTTTTCAATGTCTTTGGCACTACCAATCTGACAGGCGGCAGCACCACGCGAGCAGATTCTGTCAATTTCGGTCGAATATTCGGAGCCAGCAATCTACAACAGGGAGAGCTTGCAATGGTCTTTAAATTTTAGGGTATGAGACGAACATTTAAGTTTGCCGTGCTGCCGTTACTCTCGTCAGGTTTGTTGCTGGCGCAGGTAACCGCACTCAAAGTTGGGAACTTAGTCAATCCAGAGACGGGAACGCTCGCGGCCAATCAAATTGTGCTCATCGAGAACGGTAAGTTTACAGCCATAGGTCCTGGCGTACCCGTGCCCGCGGGTGCCAATGTGGTGGACCTTTCCGGCTACACGGTGCTCCCTGGGCTTGTAGACGCCCACAACCACCTGGCTCTTACCTACAAGGAAGAACCCGAACACAACAGCTACTATCTGACCTCCGTCTTGGATTCTACTGCGATTCGCGCGATTCAGGCAGTATCGAATGGCATCACAATGCTGTCCGCAGGCTTCACCATCGAGCGCGATCTGGGCAACAACGCGAATTACGCGGATACTGCGTTACGAGTCGCAATTGAACAGGGTTGGGTTCCCGGCCCAACTATTGTCAATTCGGGCATCATCATAGGCGGCTTCGGAGGGCAGTTTTCACCCGTCCCCGAGCGCGAGAATCTGATTGAGCCTGAGTATTTGAATGCCGATACTCACGATGAAATTGTGAAGGCGATTCGCCGAAATATTTTGTATGGTGCCAAGGTGATCAAGATTTGTGTGGATTGTAAACCATACGGCTATACCGCTGACGAAATGAGGCTTTTCATATCCGAAGCGGCAAAAGCGGGCTTGAAGGTAGCCGGACATGTCCAGACCCGGGCCGGCGCCCTGCGAGCGATTGACGCCGGAATCTGGTCTATTGAACACTCCGGCGCACTCGATGATGAGACGCACAAGCTCATGGCGAAAAAAGGCATGTGGCGCGTCGGCACGGAAACGCCTTTCACCACGTATCACACCACTGCGCCAGGAGCCAAGGCTCGCTTCGATGCCCAGGTAGAAGGCATGAAAAACGCCTACTCCAATCATGTCAACATGGCATTTTCTACGGATGCCGATTATTACATTCCCGGGATGGACCGCGGTCAGGTGGTGATCGATTTCCTGAAGAGCTGGCAAGCGGCAAAAATCCCCACGCCTGAAATCCTTAAGATCATGACTGTGAACGGATATAAGGTTTGCGATCTTTACGAAACGCGCGGCCTGATCAAAGTTGGCTTCCCCGCAGACCTGATTGCCGTGCGCGGGAACCCGCTCCAAGATATTGATACCCTTCGGGATGTTCGGTTCGTCATGAAGGACGGCGTGTTTTTTAAGAAGGAGGGAATCATGGTACCGGGTCCGTTCTTCCACAGTGGTCCGGTGCCTCCCTCGGCGTGGCGAATTCATTGACCAATTCGTGTCGAAAAGTGGCGGGAGGAGAAGCTCAAGAAACGGGAGACGTTCTCACAAACTTGAACAGGCGGGAATAAGAGAGCCGCCCCAGGTTTGTTCGGGTCAGTTTCTAACGGGCGCTACTCACCAGACGCGGTACAGCCGTTCACCGGCTTCGTTCTCTGAGGAGAAAAGCTTGAGGCCCATCTTCTTGTTCAGTGTTCCGCTGAGAAAGCCGCGGACACTGTGTTTCTGCTACCCCGGTAGCGGCCATGAGTTGGGGCAGGGTAGCCCCGGCGGGGGGAAGAGAGCAACGCGATGATCTCTTCTTTCTTGCTGCTGCCTTTCGCAAGCTCAACTGGAGCTTTCGCTGTCACCGATGGCACCATTGGGCTGGTGGCAAACAGTCACCGTTTTGCCGTGCGCGTGAGGTAGCTTAGGTGAAGATTACTCCGGCAGACCGAACGTGAAGAGATTCGTTCCAACGGCTATGGTCACGTATTGCCGAGCATCTACGCTGAATGTCATGGGTGACGCGTGAGCGTTGCTGCCCATGTAGAAATGCCACAGCGGCTTGCCGGATGAGGCATCGAGTGCCACCAGATCTCCGTCGTCATCGGCAGAGAACACCAGTCCTCCGGCAGTTGAGACCGTGCCAGCCCACATCAGCGTAGGGCCGGGCATTGGAAATTCCCAGCGCAATTTTCCCGACATGCCATCTAGAGCGCGCAAGAAAAACTGGCCCGGCTGTCCGCCGATCAACGTGTGCCCGGTGCCCCGGAACCCGCTACTGGGGACAGGTTTTTGGGTGGAACTGTAGTAGGTCTCGCACTGTTCGAGTGCCACGACGTAAAAAAGGCCGAGTTCCGGGTTAAATGACGGCGACCACCAGTTCGTTGCGCCATGGACAGAAGGGCAAACGCGTGTTCCGCTTGGGGAAGGATCTGAGTTCGGCAATACGATGGGACGTCCTTTTGCATCCAGGCCCTTAGCCCAATTCAGCTCCGTCACAAAAGGAACCCCATGGAGAAATTCGCCCGTTGACCGGTCCAGCACGTAGTAGAAGCCATTCCGATTTGCCTGAAGCAGCAGTTTGCGGCGTTGGCCCTGGAACTCTTTGTCGACCAGGATGGGCGTTTCATTAGCGTCCCAATCGTGTGTATCGTGCGGAACGAACTGAAAGTACCATTTCATCTTGCCGGTATCGGCATCCAGCGCAAGAATGGAATCCGTATACAGGTTGTCGCCGGGCCGGTCACCGCCGTAAAAATCCGGCCATGGGTTGCCTGTGGGCCAGTAGAGGAGATTTAGCTCAGGATCGTAGGAGCCAGTGGTCCAAGTGGGTCCGCCGCCCTGATCGAGAGGGAAGTTACCCCAAGTTTCAGAACCAGGTTCCCCCTTGCGCGGGACCGCCCACACCCGCCAGACTTCCTTGCCCGTTTCCGAAGACAGTGCGGCTACGAAGCACGACCGTCCTGACGAAGCTACGCCAACGATGATCTTGTCCTTCACAACCAGAGGTGCGCCGGTGCAGGAAAATCCTTCGTTCGAATGCGCGTACTCCTGATCCCAAAGCACGGCACCATTGGTGCGGCGCAAAGCCGTGAGGTGGCAATCCGCGGTCACCAGGAACACACGCTCTCCTAAGATGGCGACGCCGCGGTTGGCTGCCCGTCGCTGTGCGCCCAGCGCGCGATAATGCCACACCTCGCGCCCAGTGACCGCGTCCAGCGCGTAAACTTCGTTGCTATTGGTGGCATACATGACGCCCCTGTAAACCAGAGGCACGGTTTCCAAATCGTTGGTTCCCTCAAAACGCCGTACCCACTTCGGCACCAGATGCGATACATTCCCGGTGTTAATCTGCGTCAGAGGGCTGTGACGTTGTGCGGAATAATCACCGATGTAGGTGAGCCAGTTCTGATCCGGCCCTCTGCGCAGATCCTCCGTTGTGACTTGCGCTCCTAATGAGAGTGCGAAGAGCGTACAACATAGGCTTGTTCTCAATTGATTTCGCCCCGCGGCTTAACAGAAAAGGTGTCGTCCTGGCTTTCCAGACGGATCGATTGTTTGCTGAGGAAGGCGATTACATTGTCTATCTCGGCGGTGCTCAACCGCCGTGCATAATCCGTAGGCATCCACGTCTTGTTCTGGAACGCGGCCGCCGTCATCTCAAAACCACGCAAAAAACGTATCTGCCCCTTTTCGTCCAGGGCTTGAATGGACCAGTTGGAGTAATGCTTAGCTACCGCTCTCACACGCTCGCCATTCGATACGCCAATCAGCAAGGGACGGTAGCCCTCACTCGGTATTTCTTTCGGGCTCAGGATTGCGGAACGCAGCTCACCGATACGGCGAGTGGCACCGACGCCCGATAGATCCGGACCCAGATAACCGCCCCGCCCGCGAATCATATGGCACCCGGAACAGCCGCCCTTTCCGTAAAAGACCGTTGCGCCCGCTGAAGGGTCGCCTGCGACCGAAACACTGTTTGCCGGAGCATTCAAGCTGCGGACCACCGCCACCAACTCCCATACCTGCTGATCTGGGAGGGAGAATGCCGGCATGAGAGTTCCCTTCAGGCCGTTTTTCACCGAGCTAAATAATTGTGCGTCTTTGGCGCGGCGCACTTCCCAACTGTTCATCAGATTCGGTCCCTGGCCTTCACCTTGCCCACCTTCACCGTCCCGCCCGTGACAACT
>JAYTGM010000240.1:0-5664 GCA_043733425.1 Terriglobia bacterium | reverse complement strand
CGTCGTTCAAAGGGCGCAGGTAAGGATCGATCTTTTCCTGTAAGGTTCCGGGAAGAAAGCCGAGCTTTTCACCTGCTTCGACGGCTGGGCGGGTAAGAATGATGCGGCTCACGCGCTTTGAAAGCAGCGCGGAAACAGCCATCGCGACCGCAAGATAAGTCTTACCGGTACCGGCGGGGCCGACGCCGAAGACCAGATCGTTGCGTTCGATTGCTTCCAGATAGCGCCGCTGGTTGACTGTTTTCGGAGTGAGGATCTTCTTGCCGAAAGCGCGTTGCCGCCCGCTGGCGACAAGCGCGCTGAGCGAAACGTCGGGGTCTTCCGTAACGACACGGAAATAATTGTTCAGATCGCCGCTGGTGAAGACAACGCCTTCCGTGGTGAGCGCCGCATAATCTTTCAGAATGCGCTCGGCGCGCTGCACATTGGCAGTTTCGCCTTGAATTTCAATGGAACTATCCACCAGGTTAGTGCTGACCTGGCAGCCTTTTTCGAGAAGACGAATGTTTTCATCACGGGTGCCGAACAGGCTCTCGATACCTTTGGGGATATGAACGCTGCTTGTCATTTGCTTTGGGGAAAAACCTCCGGATAGGGAAACGAAGTGAAATGCATCAAAGTCGTGAGCAAAAAGGGTAGAAACAGAGGGACGTGATGAAGGAGGTGACTACTTCAGGCCGCGAATTGGCGGGGAGGCTCAAAACCATCCGAGCCTAGTATAGCAAGAGCGAAATGCGATTAACGAAATTAATGAAATCCCGTTTCGTCAACCGCAATCTCTCAGTTGTGCGCAAAAACGCTTCCAGTACCCGGCGATTGTCGTACTAATCTACAGACGCAGCAAAAAAGGATCAAAAAAATGATGAAACAGAATGGATTTTTCGCTAAGACCGCGCTTGTACTGACGCTTGCTTCGGCAGCGGCATTTGCAGCAAAGAACCCGATGGTGGGCGGCAAAGAGATGTTTGCTAACAAGGACATCATCGAGAACGCAGTAAATGCCCCCGATCTCACGACGCTGGTAGCCGCTGTGAAGGCCGCGGGTTTGGTAGACACACTGAAAGGACCGGGTCCATTCACGTTGTTTGCGCCAACCAACGCCGCATTCGACAAGTTGCCCGCCGGGACTGTAGACACGCTTTTGAAGCCGGAAAGCAAAGATACCTTGGTGAAGATTCTGACTTACCACGTGGTTCCGGGCACGGTTACCGCCGCGGACCTGAAAAAGCTGATCAGGGCCGGTCATGGTACGGCATCCATCAAGACGGTACAGGGTGGAACGTTGAAGGCGATGATTGTTGGCGGAAACATTGTGTTGAAAGATGAAAAGGGCGGCACCGCTAAGGTGACCATCGCCAACGTGATGCAGAAGAATGGCGTGGTTCATGTGATTGACGCCGTAGTTCAGCCTAACTAGTTTTCTCTTGAGTTCGGGGGTTGTTCAGGGGCCGGGGCGTTCACAAACGCTCCGGTTTTTTCGCGTCTGGAGACTAGCGATTTAAGTGGACTCTTGTGCAATCCAGCCGTTTCCCGCTCAACCGTTTGCAGATCGATCAATCCGCCGCTCTAGTTGTAGCAACGGTATATCTAGGATTGCCGGGTTCATTGATCTCTCCAAATGTTATGCGCTTCAATCTCCAGAGGCTTGTTTCGGTAGTTTCGCGTCGGGTACCAGATAGTGCCTCCATGACGGGAAACTCGTCTTCGCTACGGAAAGGCCGAGCATAAGTAGAGTTACAACGAGCGCGGCGATCACGGTCTCTCCGATGTTCAGGTGGTCTTTCCAGAAGCCCAGCCATCTTCCGTACACCAGCTCAACGTGTACCCAGTAGACCAGTAATGATGTGGTGCCCAATTGGCGGACCCAGCTCCAGCCTTCCGAATCGGATTGCAGAGTCCATAAGAAGGCGAAGGCGATGCAGAGATAGACCACACCGAGCTTAATGAAGATCAGCGCTGGGCTGTTGAGCCAGAAATCGGAATTTGTGTAGAAGGAGAGGGACATGGAAGAAACGGTATATGCCCCGAAGGCGAGCGCGATGCCCCCCATCGCGAACCATTGCATGGCCTGGGGAATCTGTTCATCTTTCAATTTACGCAACAGGCTGCCGAAGCTTACGCCAAAGAAAAGAAACGCGGCCCAGGGGAAGAAGCCGAAGAAGTTCTTGCTGGGGACCAGATAGTTTTTGACAACTTCAGGGACGCCGCTGAAATCCACTTGAGAAAGCAGGGGTGCCGCCGCTGCCACGGCAAAACCAAGCACGGCACACAGGCGGATGCGCTCTACGGTGCGGAAAAGCGCCATCACTGAGGCCACGGCAATGGAAAAACCCATGCAATTGAGAATATCCACGCGGAGCAGGTCGCTCCATTGCCGGGCGGTGGAGAAGGCCCAGAGCTGTAGCCGGAACAGAAACGCGATTGCGAGCAGAAACCCGGCACGGCTGAAAGCGGCCATGACGCGGCGGCCGGCCGGCATGTCTTTTCGTTCCGTGGAATCCATCAGAAATGCGAGAGTGACACCGGTAAGGAACAGGAAAAACGCGGGCGGCATTCCGCCCACGAATTGAGAAAGCAGATAAGGGCCGTTTTCCCGCAGATCGGTACGCGTGAAGGAGTTGAAAACGTGTCCTTGCAGCATGATAAGGGCCGCGAGCCCACGAACCCAATCCAAGTAAAGCAGGCGCGAGGAAGAAGAACTGGGTTTGCCGGAGGGCATGTGGCCGGGGGGACGCGCTACTTCTGCGGGGTTACCTTTTCAACACCCTTAGGCAGTTTAAGTTTTAAGGCGCTGTCCGGTATATTCGGGTTCACTTTCAGGCCGGAATACGTGAGCAAAGTGGAATCGCCCGAAGGCTGAACACCCTTTTGCTGCACGGGATAACCCGTTGCGGTGGAAAGCCACAGGTCCACCTTGCGAAGAAAAGAGAGTACCTGTTTCTGCTTGGGGATGAGCTGCAAGTGAACCGTTTTTTCGTTGTTGACGGTCTCTTCCGGGGCCACCAGCGTAATCTCATAAGCGGCGCTTAGTTCTTTGCCGGAACCGCCGAAACCCAGAAGGAACACCTGATCGAAGAGGTCGCGCTTCTTACCCACCTGATATTCCTGAACGGTCTTGATCTTGGGGTAATAAATCTGGGCAACCTCGCCTTGAAGAGAAACCGTATGCGCGTCGGGCTCTTTGAAATCGATCAGCGCGTGCATCTCTCGGGGAGCGGACCGCTTCAGCAGAATAGTGCCGGTTTGGGTGGAATCGACATCCACCACCGCGTTATGGGTCTGATAACGGATGTTCGCGCTCGCCGAGTGGAACGAAGCCGAATTGGCATCGAGCCGGGCCAGAGCGGAGGCCATCGGGTCTGCCCCTAAGAGCATGGCACAAAAAAATGAGGGAACGAAGCTACCGATCAATAACCGATTTAGATTCATTGCTTTGCGAAGGCCATATAGCCCTTAATTTCCTGCTCCGAATCCACAATCGGCTCAATCCGCGTCACAGTTTGCGTCTTGCCAGTTTTAGTTTTCAGGATGGAACTGAGGCGCACCAGACGCTCCGATTCCGGAACGGAGGTGACCAATTCTGATTCAATCCAAAAGACCTGATTTCCGTCAACGCCAGGAAGCGAGGTGATCTGGCTGGCATGCGGGATGCGGGGCTGGTCCCGAAACCAGCTTCGCGGGGTAAGTAAAACGAAAATCACAATCAGGCCAACCATGACATCGTATTGCCAGGTAGCGCGCGCGTGGTCCCACAGAATAAAGCGTTTGAGGCCCGTCAGCACCTATACGAGTTTAGCATCGTGACTTTGCACGCTTGCTCCCACGCTTGCTCCAAGGGTTCCGACGCCTTCAATTCTTGCGCCTACGGTATCGCCATGCTTGATGCGGGCACCTTTCGGGCATCCGGTAGAAATCAGGTCGCCTGGATAGAGCGTCATATAGTCGCTATGGAAACGGACCAGTTCGAACGGGCGATGGCGCATGTTGCGGACGAAATCGCGTGAGAAGACCTGGCCGTTGTGCTCGGTGATCACTTCAAGCGCGTCCACGTCAGGAACCTCGTCCGCTGTTACAATCACGGGCCCGAAACTGAAAAACGTATCGAAGCTCTTCGCGCGCGTCAGGTAGCGCGGATTTTTTTTCAGGACATCGAGCGCGGTCAGATCGAGCGTGGTGGTGTAGCCGTAGATGGCTTCGGCGACGTCTTCGGTCTTCAGAAAACGGCTGGTGCGGCCGATGATTACTCCAAGTTCGCCTTCCGCATCCACATCATTGGTGAGGCGCTCTGGAGGAAGCGTGATGGTTCCGCCGGGCTCAAACATGCACGAAGCAGGCTTCATAAAGCTGCCTGGTTCTTCCGGCTGAACGGCATCGATATCTTCCGCGTGCGACTTATAGTTCAAACCGATGCACCAGATTTTAGGCGGCACCGGGTACGGCAGCAGCGGCGTGATCTGGGCATAAGGGATGGGCGGCACTCCCTTGACGGGAATCTCTTTGATACCGGCCTGAATAATTTCCAGTACGCTATTCGGGATGCGGCTGCGCGATTGCGAGTTGATATCCAGAATTGGCGCAACGCCCCCAGGGACTACGACGCCTGCGTGACGCTGGCCGCTATATAAGAAGGAAAGAATTTTCACCTGAAAGATGTTGTATCAGAATTCGAGGGCGGCTATTTGAGCATCCACAGCGGACTGGGCGTCGGCACGCTGCTGAAGCATTGTTTTACGCCTGTCTTGTGCGGCGGTAATTTCTGATTCTATGGAGGCAAGCTTAGCGGCATAAGTCTGAACCTGGCCCTGCTGGCCGGAAACGCCATTGAGAGTGCCGATATTTTCGCGCAGACGCTTGGCATCGCTCGAGAGCGATTCCGTTTGAGCGTTTGTTGAGATAAGTTGGCGATCGAGATCGGCAATCTTGTTTTTGGCTGTGACAATGGCGCTCAACGCAAGACGTGCGGCAGCGGGCAGAATTTTGTTCTGAATGAATACGCCGATCTGGTCATTATTCAGGTTTGAAATCTGCTGGGCGGTGTTGTAAACGCGCTCTTCGGAAACTGCGATTTTGGCCGAGCCGTTCGCCGGTAAGGCAAGTTCAAAGCGGTAGCCGGTTGGCGTGGTTTCCGTTGGTTTGGGGAAGAGCAAATCGTACCCGGGACGCTTCGGGTGTTCAATGATCAACGTTTTGGATTTCGCGTCCACGTTGGATGCCGTATAAGCTTTGATTTCCGCTGACGCAACCTTTTGGGTGAGCACTCCATGGCTCAGGTGAATCTCACGCGTGATGGCGCTCTTGGTATCGAAGAGGGTGGTGACTGTGGTGCCCAGATCGACCGCATAGCTGATCAGGCGCTTATCGCCAGCCTTCACGGTTTCGATAAGCGCTTCGCCGGCGTAGGTGTTGGCATCGAAGACGGTGATGGGGCCGCCGTCGAGCGTCTTGCCGGTAATATTCTTCAGTTCGGCGGCTTGCAGGGGGTGGCGCGAGGCACCCTCGGAAAAGATGAGCAGGCGGCGGGCTTCGATTTTGCCTTGCAGGAATGGGAGCATGGCGGATTCATTCTTGCGCACGGTGACGGGAGTAGGGATGGTGTATTCAAAGAGATCGCCGCGTTCCTGAGCCAGGGCTTCGCTTGCGATGGTGCTTGCCTCCCGCTGCCGG
>JAYTGM010000239.1:0-5709 GCA_043733425.1 Terriglobia bacterium | reverse complement strand
ACGCACAGGCAATCTCCGCTGAGATGAAGGTTGCCTATCCTGAGATGTATGAGAAGGTTTCCGAAAACCCGTGAATCAATCAAGAGTGGGCCGACGATGATATATTCGAAAGCCAATGCGTTCCGCTATCCAAATTTGCTTCCTCGCAGCCTCACTACTTCCCATGGCTGAAGCTCAAAGAACCGCTAACTACCCCTCTTTAGGCAAAATTTATCGCGAAGATCCGCGATTAGATCAGTTATTGGATCAGAATGCCAAAATTGAAATTCTGGCGAGCGGTTTTACGTGGGCTGAAGGCCCTGTCTGGAATGCCGCAGGGAAATACCTTCTTTTTTCCGATGTACCGCGAAACACGGTTTTTCAATGGCGGCCTGAGAGCGGGGTCTCGGTGTACCTGAAGCCTTCGGGTTACACCGGCTTAGGAGATTACAGCAAAGAACCAGGCTCAAACGGGCTCACTTTCGATGCAGAAGGGCGGCTGGTTTCCTGCGAGCACGGCGACCGCCGCATCTCACGCCTGGAAAAAGACGGTGGCAAGCGAACCTTGGTGGACAATTACCAGGGAAAACGCTTAAACAGTCCCAACGACCTTGTTTATAAATCGAACGGGGATCTATATTTCACCGATCCTCCGTATGGGTTACCCAAGCAGGCGGAAGATGCTACCCGGGAACTGGATTTCTGCGGAGTGTACCGGCTCTCGAAATCAGGGCAATTGACACTCCTGACCAAAGAGCTCTCCCGCCCGAATGGGCTTGCCTTTTCACCTGATGAAAAGACTCTTTATGTGGCTAATTCAGATCCGGATAAAGCAATATGGATGTCTTTTCCCGTAAAGCCGGATGGTACGTTGGGGAAAAGCAAAGTATTTGCGGATGTAACTGCTATGGTGACGGCGGGGTTACCGGGCCTGCCGGATGGCATGAAAGTGGATATAAAAGGAAATTTATTTGCTTCCGGACCCGGAGGAATTCATGTTTATTCACCCGACGGCACACGCTTGGGCCGTATTGAAACTGGGGAGAAAACCGCAAACTGCGCCTGGGGCGACGACGGGCGGACGCTATACATGACAGCGGATATGTATGTCTGCCGTGTAAAAACGAAGACATCGGGACCAATTCCTACCTCTAAAAGTACTAAGGAGTAGTACTGATGAGGCTTCTTCCTTAGGTTCTTTTACGTAAAAAATTTTAATACTCGTGGTATTCCGTTCGGCATTCCGGTAGCCTTAACGGCTGAGGATATGAAAAAACTACTCGTAATTTGGTTCATGCTTGGCTCGAACTTAGTGTTCGGCGAAGCTTCCGCTAAGCTTGCAGCGGAACTGGCAAAGGTACCTGCAAATTCACGGGTCGACGTGATTGTACAGTTCACCGAAAGTGTGACTGCGGCGCATCACAAAATAATTACAGATGTTGGTGGAGTGTTGAAGCAGGAGTTGCCCTCCGCGAATGCGGCTGTTTATTCGGTGCCACAGGCGGCTTTCAGCAATCTGGGTACCCAGCAGAAGATTCACTTTATTTCAACAAACCGGATTGTTCATCCTACTTTGGATTACGCGTCCTCAGCGGTAAGCGCGGGCTATGCACAGCAATTGCAGTTGCATGGGGAGAATGTTGCGGTTGCGGTGATCGACAGCGGCATCACAGCCACGGACGATGTTCACTACGATTGGCCATGGGCACGTTCAGGGGTGATCTACAGCGAATCGTTCGTGCCCGGTAAGCCGCTGGCTTTTGACGAATATGGCCACGGCACTCATGTTACCGGCATCCTGGCGGGAGATGCGTCCGCTTCGAGCGGGTCGCGGTATACGCACACCTTGACCGGCGTTGCGCCAAAGTTAAAGATTATCAACTTGCGTGTTTTAGACCAGAACGGCGCGGGGACGGATTCGGCTGTAATCGCTGCCATAGACCGCGCAATTGAGTTGCGCAAGGTCTTCAATATTCGTGTAATCAACTTGTCGGTGGGCCGCCCGGTATTTGAAAGCTATACGAAAGACCCACTCTGTCATGCGGTGGAGCGTGCCTGGGCTAAGGGCATCGTGGTGGTGGTAGCAGCCGGAAACTATGGCCGCAGTAATTCGGCAAAGACCAACGGTTACGGCACTATTACGGCACCGGGTAACGATCCGGTGGTCATAACGGTGGGTGCTTATAAGACTGAAAGCACGACAGAAACCAGTGACGATTACATTGCCACCTACAGCAGCAAGGGCCCCACGCTTTTGGATCATGTGGTGAAGCCGGATTTGGTGGCTCCGGGAAACAAAATGGTTTCCTCAATGGCGCGGAATTCGTCGCTGGCGAACTCCGTTAAGTTTCCGGCGGCGCAGGTGCTGAATTCTTATTACACCAGGAATGGGAATGATAAGAACTCCGACGATTATCTTCGCTTGAGCGGAACCAGCATGGCTACTCCGATGGTTGCAGGAGCGGCGGCACTGTTGATTCAACAGAACCCGAACATGTCTCCCGATCAGGTGAAAGCAAGACTCATGAAGACCGCGGATAAGAATTATCCGAAGTACAGCGTTTTCACTGACACCACCACGGGCCAGACCTACGTGAGCCAGTATGATGTTTTCACGGTGGGTGCCGGCTATCTGGACATCGCGGCGGCCTTGAAAGATAACAATCTATCAAAAGGCAATTCATTTTCCCCCATAGCCGTGCGTGGAACGAATGGGAAAATTTTTATGCGGGACAGTTCAAAATCATTCTGGGCCGCCCAAGCCGTTTGGGGCGATCAGGCGGTTTGGGGTGACCAGGCCGTGTGGGGAGATCAAGCCGTGTGGGGCGACCAGGCTGTATGGGGCGATCAAGCGGTTTGGGGCGACGCGGTATTTATCTCAGGCAGCCAGGCTGTCTGGGGTGACACGGGAATCTGGACATCGCAGGCGGTGTGGGGTGACCAAGCCGTTTGGGGCGACACGACGCTAGGGGGTTTCCAGGCAGTTTGGGGCGATCAGGCTGTATGGGGAGATCAAGCAGTCTGGGGTGACCAGGCAGTTTGGGGCGACCAGGCGGTTTGGGGCGACATGTTGACCAAGGGCGATAAGTGAGGACCGCCTTCGGGTTGGTTTGGGGTTCGTAGCAGCTCACTTTTCGGGCACCGGCCGTAAGACGCAGCCGGTGCCTTGTTTCATTTCAATAAACAGCAGCCAATTGTTCCCGCATACAGCAAATCAGTACTAGGTCGCTAGTACCAGAAAGCCCTCGCACTCTACACGGTTCCGCTGGAATTGTGTTCTCCGCCCTTCTTCTGCCCTAAGATTGTGAAAGCTGTAGCAATATCCGCATTTTTCACTTCTTGAATGACTACTTTCCTTGGAATGCCGCTGGTGGCACGAGCATATATTTTTGCCGTGGCGCTTTTGGGCATCAGTGCGGCCGCATACGGCATCGGCCACTCCGGCTTGCACTATTCCGCTCAATTCGGCGTGTACCTGCTGGTGGCCATCATAGCCTCCGCATTGAAAGTAAATTTACCAACCATCACTGGCACCATGTCGGTGAATTCCTTGTTTATTCTGATCAGCATTGTTCAGCTAAAACAGGGCGAGGCAATGGTGATTGCGCTTCTAGGAGTGATGATCCAATGCCTGTGGAAACCGAAATCGCGCGTGCTGCCCGTGCGTGTGGTCTTCAGCCTGGCAGCAAACGCTTTGGCTGTCTCAGCCTCCTATCTTGTGTTCGATCAGCCCATTCTGGGGCAAGACCTGGATGGCGTGCGCGTGCTGGCTACGGCATGCGTATACTTCGCGGTGAATACGGCTCTGGTTGCTCTGGTGGTGGCGATTACGGAGCGTAAGCCCGTAGGCAAAGTCTGGAAGGAGTGCTACTTCTGGTGTTTCCCCTACTACATAGGTGGGGCCGCTTTGGCTTGGTTTTCCACAATTCTGAACCGCCGCTTCGATTGGCAGGTTTCCTTTGCGCTGCTTCCGGTGGTTTATTTTATGTATCGGTCCTACAAGCTCTACCTGCAAGGGCTGGAAGAAGAGAAAAAGCATGTGGAAGAGATGGCGGGTTTACACCTGCGCACCATTGAAGCTCTTGCCCTGGCGATTGAGGCAAAAGACCATACTACGCACGATCATTTGAGGCGTGTACGCGTTTACGCTCTGGAACTGGGCGCTCGAATGGGTTTGAGCGCTCTCGATCTGCAATCTTTGCGCGCTGCTGCCCTGCTGCACGATATCGGCAAGCTGGCGGTACCTGAGTACATTATCTCGAAACCGGGTAAGCTTACTCTGGAAGAGTTCGAAAAAATGAAGGTTCACCCCGTAGTGGGAGCACAGATTCTGGAGCAGGTGCAATTCCCCTACCCCGTCGCTCCCATTGTCCTTTCTCACCATGAAAAGTGGGATGGCTCGGGCTATCCGAAAGGCTTGAAAGGGGAGGAGATTCCCTTGGGTTCGCGCATTCTGTCCGCGGTGGATTGCCTGGATGCGCTTGCCAGCGACCGCCAGTACCGGCGAGCCCTGCCCTTGAATGAAGCCATGGAAATTGTGGCTGGTGAATCCGGCAGGGCGTTTGACCCTGCCGTGGTGGAGCTGCTGGGCAGCTGCTATGCGGAGTTGGAACGGAAAGCGCTGGCTCAGCCCCACTCCACCTTGAGACTGGACATGGACATGGTCATCACGCGGGGCGCAGCCCCTGCAACCGGTTTCGAGCAGGATAGCGGCTTGGCGGAAGTTTCCGTGACCATTGAGGAGGAGGAACTGGAGCCGCTTTTGGCGGCAGCGCGCGCGCGTGAGTCTATACAGGAACTTCATGAATGGAGCCGTTCTCTGGACGGAGCCTCCCAACTTTCTTCCATCAAGCTATCCGAAATGCTGGCGGTGTATGCGGCCCGGCTACGAGGACTGGTCGCTCACGACGCGATTGTTTTCTACCTGAAGCGGGGCAATCATCTGGTTCCCGAGTTCGTGGGCGGCCAAAACAGGAAGCTGTTTTCCTTCCTTCGCATCCCGTGGGGCGAGGGACTTTCCGGCTGGGTGGCGGAAAATCGTAAGGCGGTTCTGAATGGAAACCCTTCCGTGGAAGCCGGGTACTTAAATGACCCTTCGAAATTTAGCACGCTGTCTTCCGCACTTGCGGTTCCGCTGGAAACCGCAACTGGAGTGATTGGTGTTTTGGCGGTTTACCGGTTAGAGCGGGATGCGTTTTCGGCGACGGATTTAAGGACACTCACAGCCGTGAGTCACCCGGTGGCGCGCGCAGTGGAGCGGGCGGAAGAAGTGCGGGCCTTGGTGGCCGAGCCCAAAGTTGCGACCAGTTTACCTGGAGTCCGGTCGTTGTTCCTGAAACTCCAACAGGAAATTGACCGCTGTAACGCGGGGAGTGGGTCCTTCTCCCTCGTGATTTTCGATTTGGACCTGTTTGGGGAAGTGAATCGAAAGTATGGCCATGAAACCGGTGACCGGGTAATCCGCAATTTGGCCAACACGCTTTGTGAATTATTTCCCGGTCCCGCTTTCGTGACACACATTGGCGGCGACGAATTTGCCTTGGTCCTTACTGACGCAACTCCCGTGGAGTTGGAGCGCAGCCTCGAAAACATTCGGTTTGCAGTGGGTGTGGCGGGGCGCCAACGGCCAGAGCCTTTGATGTTGACCCATAGTGTTGGCCTAACAGAATATCCAGGCGGCAATACGGATCCTGATTCAGTGTTGGCGGAAGCGGAAACGCGGCTTCACCA
>JAYTGM010000238.1:0-14527 GCA_043733425.1 Terriglobia bacterium | reverse complement strand
TTGCCTGCCCCAAGACATTGTCAAGAAGCAGCGCGTCTTCGCGGCTTGCATTCCCCTGCGGAGCGGACGCACGGAAGAGCCGCTCATAGACAGACCGCGGGTTAATCTCTCTTGCCAGAGGAGTGGTGGGGCTACTCCAAGCAATGTGGCAACCATAGACCCGCGTGTATCCCACCGCCAGATCCACACCGGTTGCTTCCGGTGAAATTCCCAGTTCCAGCGAAGGAAGCGGCGTTTGCCCGGCACTCTTCTGTGCGGCCACCTGATCCATGGAAATACCGTTTGAATTGAGATCTTCACCCAATGTTTTGCTGATGCGGGTGGACGTCAGAATGGCCGATTCCTTCACGTAATGGCCGTCACCATCTTTCGAAGCATGATTCCAAAGATTCTGCAGAACCAGAATTTTGTCTTTGAAATCGGATAACGGAGCCAGGGTGGGCGAAAGTTGAAAATCGCGGCCGGTGCCTTCCGGCGACCACGCGTTCACATTCACACCATTGGGCATGTAAAGAACAGCCAGCCGTACCGGTTGCCGAACCGAGGAGGAGGATGCCGCGGGAGCCATTGCCTCAAGCCACGGCAGCGCCAGGGACACGCCCGCACCGCGCAAAACCGCTCGTCTGGAGAGGGAAAACCTGCTCATGGAATGCTCCTGATTTTAGTATGAGGGGGAACGGCCTGGCTCATGGGAACCGCCGCCCGGCCGGCCTGATACCGGAAAGGCTGGCTCATCACAATGGCTTCGATCAGCGCCTGCGATTTGTAATTTTTCGTCGTCAACTCCGTGACGATTTGGTCCACAGTGCAGGAATCCTGCCGTGTCAATCCGCGGCCAAGCGCGTAACCTAACATGCGGTTTGTCAAATTTGTGACGAACAAGTCTTTCTTGCTCATCAGCACGGCACGCAATTCATCCGGGCCCGCGAATTTCGTTCCATCCGGCAGCTCTCCTGTGTTGTCGATAGGCTTGCCTGCATCTTCAGTCCGCCACTGACCCAAAGCATCGTAATTTTCGAGAGCAAATCCCAGCGGATCAATCCGGCTATGGCAGCCTCCGCAGACCGGGTCCGCCCGGTGCTGCGCCAACCGTTCCCTTATCGTTTGCGGAGTACCGGCGTTGTGCGCGTCCAGCGAAGGAACATTCGGCGGCGGTGGCAATGGCGGCGTTCCCAGAATGGAATCCAGCAGCCACTTGCCTCTAAGGACTGGACTGGTGCGGTAAGGGTATGAAGAAACCGCCAGCACTGCTGACATGCCCAGCAGGCCACCTCGATGGCTTCCAGCAGGCAATTCCACACGGTGCGGCTGACCTTGGTTTTCCGCGCGCAGCTTGAGATCCAGCTTGTAAAGAGTTGCCAGCTTTTTGGTGGTGATGGTCCAATTCGAATCCAGCAGATCGAGAATCGATTCGTTGTTTGAAAGTAGCGCGTGAAAGAAGACAGAGGGTTGGAAGCCAATATCGGCTTGCAGTTCGGCATCGCTTGCGTAATTGGGAAACAGCTTGGCATCGGGAACGAACTGGTGGCCTAGTTCGCGCGTGCCCAGCCACTGGCTCACGAAGCTATCGATGAAGCCCATCGATTTGGAACTGCGGAGCATCCGGCCCACTTCCTCTTTCAATACTTCTGGCTGGTGCAGCTTTCCCGTGCTGGCTAAATCGAACATCATTTCATCTGGCATGCTGCCCCAGAGAAAATAGGAAAGGCGCGAGGCCAGAGCGTAATCGTCCAGAAGACGTGTGTCGGCACCCGGGTTGGGCAGTTCCGCGAGAAACAAGAAGCGAGGCGACATCAGGACGCCGCGCAACATATAAATCACGGAATCGTCAAAGGTCTTCCGCTGTTTCCGGGCCACACGAAACAGCATGAGGTACGGCTCCATCTCCTGCTCCGTCACGGGACGCCGAAATGCTCGCGGCAGGAAACCTTTTAGAGTTTGCCGGGCTGACTGCTCAGCAGGCAACCCGGGTGCGGGTACAATGATGCCGATCCGTAAACGTGCCCGCGAATCTCGAACGGCGAAGTCCAGGGCACGTTTCGCCGCATCCATATATTTTTCCGCATGCACCGGTGAAAGGAACAAAGTTTCCGCCGCGTTGTCGAAGCCCTCGCCGCCCGCCCCATCGGCGGGTAAATCGTGTCCGGCATCCATGTGGATGTTCAACAACTCACGGATGGTTGCAGTGTATTCGTTCCGATTCAGCCGGCGTATGGGAGCAACGCCTGGCTTGACTCCGGCACCGCAGGCTTCCGCGTGCAGCGCGCCGTCAACCCACCTGATGAATGCTTCGCGCTCCGTCAAAGCCGGTGCCGGTACACCTTGCGGCGGCATCTCACTATTCCGAACGCGCGTCGAAATCCGAATCCACCGGTCCGGCTGATCGTGGATACTCGCGGCTGTGCTCACTTGCCCGACACTAAAGCCGCCAACTCCCTGCTTCCCGTGGCAAGCGGCGCAGTTTGCTTTCAGAAAGCCCTGTGCCTGATCGAATGAGAGCTCGCCCGCTTGTGCGGCACCAAGTGCCAGGAAGGCAATCAATGCAGACCGTCTCATAGCCGTTTCAACACAATGGTCTGCTTGGGGGCGGGCTTTTCAGGCTTAGGACCTCCAACGCGCCCGCGGGTTACATGGATCTCTCCATCGGTGAGCGTTCCGGTATACAAGGTCTTCGTGATGGAGCCGTTCAACTCGGTGGTCACCATAAAGCTAATTGAGTTTCCGCTTACTCTGCCATCCGTGAGGAGAATGCTTTCGTTATCGCCGTACATTTTTCCAGCGAGAATTTCATCATGCTGCTCAAAACGAAAGGAAAAATCCTGCAGATCTCCATTCCGATCTGCCGTGGAACCCGTCCAGATACCGGACACGTCAGCACCATGGACTGTTGCTGCTGCCAGCAACAGGGATGCGAACGCTTTCAGCACGCCCTCAGTATATCGAAAGCCCGTTATTTCACGACCGCTGCCACAACCTTTTGGAGCGTCTGAGCGGTGGAATCGCCTACTTTCGCTTTGTCCAGTTTCCACCCGGCGCGAGAACCGTCGTATGCGTAGGTAACAGGCAGCCCCGTAAGCTTGGGATCGTATTGTCCTTCATTGCCACCCATCTTGTAGATCACCATATCCAGCGAGGGAACCACGTACATGCAATACCCACCCGCGCCAGCCTTCCAGTACGCATCCTGCGGCACTCCCGGAATATGGCCATCCTCATTCACATTGAAATTGAAACTATGTGAAAAATGAGGATTAAAGGAGGACAGCTTTCCGCACATTTTCACGAAAGATGCAGGCACAATCTGCTGGTTTCCCCACTTACCTTCATGCAACAGCAGGTACACGAACCGCAAAACGTCAGTGGACCTGACGGCGATGCTTCCGCCGCCGGGCGTATGCTCCAGCCGACCTTCGGAATCAATTCCAGCTTTCAGGTTAGGCCGGTACATCGCGTAGCCCCAGGTACCGAATCCCAAAGGCCCGGCGATTTTGAGACGGATGTACTGCTCCATCTCCATCCCCACCAATTGCCGCAAAACGATGGAGGCCAAGTGCGGCGACGAGGTAGCGTACGAGTAGCATTCGCCGGGAGCACACCACAGTTTTTCATGCAGCGCCACCGGATCCGTAGTGGCAATCGGGCCATCTACGCTGGGCGCATCCCACGTTTGTTTCTCACCATGAACATACACGGGATTAACTCCGCGAATTCCCGCTGACATCGCAAGCAGTTGACCCAGATTGATATCGGCTTTACGTGGATCGTCCAAGGGGAAGATCTCCGCGGGCATGTATTTGGGCGTGAACACTTTCTGATTCAGCCCGTCAGGGATCAGCGCTGCCTTTTCTTTTAAAGCAATGCCAACCGCAATGCTCGTGAAGGCCTTTCCGCAGGAAGCCAATTCCGGAATCGCCTCTCGATCTCCCCTTCCGAAATATTTCTCAAATACAAGATACCCATGCCGCACCACCAGAAGGCCGCCATGCTGGGTGCTGTCTTTTGTGTAATCGAAGGCGGCGTCCAGCTTGGCGCGGTCCATTCCCGCCATTGCTCGTATGTCGTCAGGCTTGGTGAGTGTGCGCCAACCCCCACTCGAATCGGGCGGCGGGAAATAATCCGCGGCAACGGAACACAGAGCGATTAAGAAAAAAGCCAGCAACTTCATAGGCCCTAAACTATCACGCGAGGATTGCGGTAGAGCCGCTATTGTTTCAGCCCGCCAAGGGTGCAAACTATTTTCCATTCGATATCCGTTACCGGCTGCACGGATAGGCGCGAATTTTTCACCAGCACCATATTTTTCAGCTTTGGATCCGCTTTGATACTGGCCAATGTCACAGCCTTCGGGAGCGGCTTGCCGGCCGTCATTTCAACCATGCCGAATTTGCCGGTCTCATCAGACGGGTCAGGATGATAGAGTTGCGAAACGGCTACTGTGCCGACAATCTCCTTCCCCTCATTCGAGTGGTAAAAAAAACATTGATCGCCGAGCTTCATCGCTCTCATGTTGTTCGCAGCCTGGTGATTGCGCACACCAGACCAGTCGGCTTTTTCATCCTGCTGCATCTGCTGCCATGAATAGGCATCGGGTTCCGATTTGACGAGCCAATAAGCCATGTAGAGTTCCGTGAAATTACGTGTGAATCTCGCAAGGCCATCCTGGCACAAATCGGGCGGAGCGGCCACGGCCGTCGACAGCAGCGAGAGCATCATCATCGCCGAAGCAATCCCGAAACCCATTGCAGAAGCTTACCCAAACCGCTGCGGCAAACGGGTGTTAGGGATTGACCCCCGCTAGTCAAGTGACCGTATATCGTTACCTTCCACGCCCGCCAGATCGGAAGGAACCCGGAAAGTATTAGGCCAGACGTACCAAGTCACTGATTGTGAGGGCGGTCGTGCTCGTGCATTAGCGATTGTGCAGGGAAACCTGAAAGGGCACTCTATGACTGCTACAGAACAATTGAAGAGTGACGTTGAGCAGGAATTGAGCTGGGGCCCGAGTGTGCACGCCGGGCACATCGGCCTGTCGGTGAACAATGGCGTTGTCGAACTCGGTGGACACGGCAGCAGCTTTTATGAAAAGTGGGCTGCCGAGCGCGCGGCTCTCCGGGTGGCTAAAGTCAAATCCGTCGCAAGTGAGATCAAGGTCGATCTTCCCTTGGGGTCTTCGCGAACCGACAAGGCAATTGCCCAAACAACCGCCGATCATCTGAAATGGAGTTACCTGGTTCCCGAAACCGTCAAAGTTATGGTGGCAGACAGGTGGGTGACGCTCCAAGGCACTGTCATGGGTCAGTTTCAAAGAAAGGAAGCCGAGAATGTCGTGCGTCCAATCCTGGGAGTGAAAGGTGTCACCAATGAGATATAAGCGGCATTTTCCACCCCTGGCGTGATGAACGTCGAAAACCTCATCACGATTCAATAGAAACGCCGGATCGCACCAGCCATGTCGCTACAGCGGTGGGCTGGGGCTGTACCGAAAAGAGTGCTGAGTGAACCAAAAGAATACTTTATGAACAACGATAGATTAACGCCGCGGGACGGAACTCAGATTTATCTCATCGGTGGAGGTGTTGCTTCTCTTGCCGCCGCCGCTTTCTTTGTACGGGATGCGGATATTCCCGGCCACGACATTGTGATTCTGGAGCAACTTGACCTGCTCGGCGGCAGCCTTGATGGCGCGGGATCGCCCGAGGATGGTTACGTCCTTCGGGGCGGCAGGATGATCGAAAGCAAGTACCTCTGCACTTTTGAACTGTTTTCGTCAATTCCGACTCTGGATAATAGCAAGACGGTTACGCAGGAGATCTTCGAATGGAACGAGGTCATGAAGACCTCGTCAAAGTCGCGTCTGGTGCGCGGCGGACAGAGAATGGATGCGCCCGAGTTTGGATTGAGCGAACAGCATATTCTGACACTGGAGCGGGTGGCGGCCGAACCGGAAGCCATGCTGGGTAAGAGCACCATCGCGGACCAGTTTTCCTTATCGTTCTTCGAAACAAACTTTTGGCTGATGTGGTGTACGACGTTTGCCTTCCAGCCCTGGCACAGCGCCGTTGAATTCAAGCGTTATCTTCTTCGGTTCACACACATGGTCCCTGGCTTTAGCCAACTGCGGGGGATCATGCGCACGGTCTATAACCAATACGATTCGATGGTCCGTCCCCTCCAGAAATATCTGGAGGAATGCGGAGTGCGATTCGAATTTGGTACTCGGGTAACGGACCTCATCTTTCGCGACGCTGCCGGCGGCAAGGCCGTAGATAAGATCGTGTACACGCGTGACGGGCTTTCCGGCGAGCTTACGGTGAACGCGAAAGACTACGTGATCGCCACGCTGGGTTCCATGACGGACGCTTCCAGCCTGGGGTCTATGGATTCTGTTCCCGCGCTCAACGGCAAAGCAGATGGCGGAGCATGGACGCTGTGGGAAAAGATAGCCGCTGGCAAACCGGAATTCGGCCGTCCATCCGTTTTCACGGATCACGTCGATGAATCGAAGTGGATTTCGTTCACCTCTACCTTGCACGATCCGGCGTTCTTTCAACTGGTCCGCGATTTCACCGGCAACGTTCCCGGAGAAGGCGGACTGGTCACATTCGCCGATTCCAGTTGGCTGGTTTCAATTGTTCTGCCTCATCAACCGCACTTCCTTGGACAGCCGGATGATGTGAATGTTTTCTGGGGCTATGGACTCTACGTGGATAAGCCGGGCGATTTCGTGAAGAAGCCGATGTCCGCCTGCACTGGCAGGGAGATTATGACTGAGGTCATGGGTCATCTTCACATGGAATCACGCGCGAGCCAGATCTTGGAGCACTGCATCTGCATTCCGTGCATGATGCCGTTTATCACCAGCCAGTTTCTTCCGCGCGTAAAAGGCGACCGCCCGAACGTCGTGCCCGAGGGATACACCAATCTTGCTTTCACCGGCCAGTTTTGCGAACTTCCCGACGACGTGGTTTTCACAGTGGAATATTCAATTCGCTCCGCGCAGACGGCGGTGTATACATTGCTCGGGCTGCATCGCCAGGTTCCGGCAGTTTACAAGGGCCAATACAATCCGCGCGTCCTCTATGAAGCGTTCAGAACACTGCATGAAATGAAGGCTTGAGAGACGGGCGGGCTATCACCGACTATATGGGCTTGGGGTCTCAACTGATATTACTCATCGTGCTTGCCATTCCCATTGCATGTATCGCTTGGACTGTAACCCACGAAGAAGTGTTTCGCGAACCGCGCGAATGGTGCATTTTGAAGAGTCATACCTGCCAAAGTATCTTCCAGAGAAAGTTCTTCTATCTTTTCACCTGCGAGTACTGCTTCAGCCACTATGTAACCGCGGGGTTGCTTATTATTACAGGCTATAAGCTCATTTACAGCGACTGGCGCGGTTATCTCATTTCGGGTTTCTCGCTTGTCTGGTTGGCCAACGTGTATATGAGCGGTTTCGCGAGACTGCGGGGAGAGATCAAGGGTGAGAATGTCGAGATCGCGGCAATGCAAGCCGCGGAGAAGTCGGTCGAGGTCTCTAGCAGCAACGTTGCTTCACCAATAATTGGAGATAATCATGCACGAATTACACCGTCAGTCCGCTGAACAGCACGAGCTGGCCGCTAAGGCGCACCGCACCGCGGCAGAGCACAATGAGAAAGGGGATGGCATCGCAGGTAGTTGGCATTCCGAAAGGGCTCTAGAGTATTCCGACCATGCTTACAAACTTGCGAAAGAGGCCCACAACAAATCCGGGCGGATAGAGAGGTTATGAATATCCACTAAACAGAAAAACAGAGCGAATTACGAAAATCATCGGCGGGTAAGCCGAGTTGCACGACCAAGCGGCCCACGCCCACAGGTCTGCCGCTGAGCATCACGGCAAACAGGATCATCAGACTGGCCCAGAGCGCTCAAGACACGCTCTGGAGAATTCTCAGAAGGCTTTTCTCGATACGGAACAGTTGCATCGCATGGAAGGAAAAACGCATGGACATCCCGAGCTGGAATATGAAAAGACAGCAATCTTGGCGTACGGGCTTTGGAAAGCAAGAGGATGCCCTTACGGATCACCCAATGAGGACTGGTTTCATGCCACAGAGCAGGTGCGTTCCTCTCAAGCGGCAGGTTGAAGGCCCATCCTTCTATTGGGCCATCCCTTTCTTGGCAATCGAAGGTGCGCGCGTTCGGCTGCAATCGTGAGGGCAGCCGTCTTTCATTCCCCCGGTAATGCCGGCGTGGATTGGTTGAAGATTGAGGACGTTCAGCGACCCAAGGTGGCGCCAGGGCAGGTCTTGCTGCGAGTTCGGGCTTGTGGAGTCTGCCGGACAGATCTTCACATCGTCGAAGGCGAGTTGCCGCCCCTTCATACTCCGCTCATTCCAGGACACCAGATCGTCGGTGACATTGTCGATGGTGGCACCCCAGAGCTTCGGGTAGGGGCGCGTGTGGGTGTTTCGTGGGTTGGCGGCGTCGATGGAACCTGCCAATACTGCGTCCGGAAGCTTGAAAACCTTTGCGATGCGCCGACATTCACGGGGTATACAGTGGATGGCGGCTATGCAGAGTATGCGCTGGCACGGGCAGATTTCGTTTTCCCGCTGCCGGCCAGCCTTGATGACTTGCACGCGGCGCCATTGCTGTGCGCGGGCATTATCGGCTTCCGTAGCCTTCGCGTTGCTGGCGTGGAGGAGGGTGACAGTGTCGGGCTGTTCGGCTTTGGCTCCTCCGCCTCGCTTACGATCGCGGTGTTGCAGCAGTGGAAATGCAAAGTCTATGTTTCAACGCGAGGTGAATCGCATCGGCGCCTTGCTACTTCGCTCGGCGCAACCTGGGTTGGCGGTGAACACGACAAGCCTCCTGTTGAGCTTGACCGGGCTGTGACGTTTGCTCCCAGCGGGGAAGTGGTGGTTGCGGCTCTCGCCTGCCTTCGCAAGGGCGGCGTGGTCGCGATCAACGCGATCCATCTCGACTGCATTCCTCAATTCGACTATGACCGGCTGCTCTGGGGCGAACGTCAGATCCGAAGTGTCGCAAATATGACCCGTACCGATGCCAGAGACTTTCTGGAATTGGCTGGCAGGATAGGCTTACGGCCCACGGTCACAACTTTCCCGCTTGAGCGTGCGAATCAGGCCCTGGCGGCCGTCAAGAACGACGCCGTGAATGGCTCTGCCGTGATCGTTCCGTAAAAATGTTGCTCCTGGAGCCGCGCAGATTTCTGGCTAAAAACGGGATGATAGCAGTGCGGCATGTGTCAGCGCTTCGTAAAAGGAGGATGCAGTTCACACGATGACACAGTTGCTCGAAGACCCAACCTGGTGGACCCAGGTCGCACGCCACCTGGTTGGGACTGCAATAGGGGAACCCTTGAGATGGTGAGCGCGCCAGCTTCTCTGGATGATCTTTGGAACTCCGCAGCGGCCGCTCAAGGGTTCTTCAACTCCGAATTAGTTGCTGACATTCCAGAGAGAGCGCGCCGTTACCTCCGGCACGCCATTGCTCTCGGGACGCCTCTCGCGACCGCCGTTCGCCTCAAGATGCATGGCGAAATCAAGCTGAAAGGCTGGCACCCGTTCACCGCTGAGCAGGTCATCTGCTGGGGCCGCGGCATGATTTGGAGTGCTTCGGTTCGGATGTATGGGATACCGATTCGTGGGAGTGACCGCTTTGTGGATGGATGGGGAGCGATGGTTTGGAAACTGTTGGGCATTGTGCCATTGGTCAACGTTTCCGGTCCTGATATCACACGGTCGGCGGGAGGCCGCACGAACATAGAGGCCGTTTCCTGGTTGCCCTCGGTGCTATGCGGCGATCAAGTCTCGTGGACCAATACCGATGCATCTCACCCGCACGTCCGGCTAACTGGTAACGGCGAGACTGCGGAGCTTGACTTTACAGTCGACGGCGATGCGAAGCTAAAATCCATGAGCATGCTCAGGTGGGGCAATCCAGGCGGTGGAAGCTTCCGCTATCACAAGTTCGGGGCCTTAGTTGAAGCTGAGGGTACTTTCGGCGGTTATACAATCCCGACTCGCCTATGCGTGGGGTGGTACTTCGGTACGCATAGGTTCGTTCCGGATGGCGAGTTTTTTCGCGTGACAATAGACGATGCCATTTACCGATAGGCAAGAAGTAGGGACAGGTTCGGTGCAAGACGTTTCGAAGATTTCCGACCTGACACGGATAAAGCTTCTGCATACGATGATTTGGCTCTTCTTCGCTGGTTCGATTGTGGCAATTCCCTTCGCTGGAGCCTTCCATCATTTTCAGTGGGCCGCTGTTCTGAGTGGTTTGGTACTGGTCGAGTGCGCAGTCCTTGCGGTCAACCGGGGTCGTTGCCCCTTAACGGATCTGGCAGCCCGCTACACCGATCAGCGCGCGGATAATTTCGATATTTACCTACCTCTTTGGTTGGCCCGATGGAACAAGCAGATCTTCGGCACGCTTTTCGGCCTTGCTGAAGTTTTCGTGCTGTCGCGGTGGCTGGATCTCTGAATCGGTTGTAGTCAACGGCTTGGAACCAAATGGCCTCATTCAGCGTCGCCAGACCCGTGACTATCTCCGCACCTCTCTTCTGGAAGTGTATTTGCGTGATGGTGGTAACTAGTATGTGGTTGCCGGCAGAAATATGGGCACAAGAACAGCGCGCGGTCACCATTGTGTACACCCATGCTCCCGATGCGGGTCCACCGTGGCCGATCGAAGACATCTATTTAGTGGGCGCGGATGGAGCGGATGTTAAGGCGCTGACGAGTGACGGTAACAGCCACAATCCCGCTTGGTCTCCCGATGGAAAGCGCGTCCTGTTTGTCCACGACTCTGCGTTGCAGATGAAACCCTTCTGTAAGAAGCAGAAGGAATTCGAGTCTTATCACCCGGTTGAACTTTATGTGAAGGACCGGGACGGCGGCAATCGCCATCTACTGCGGCGTATAGAGCCAGTGATCTTCAGTGCGGCGTGGTCGCCGGACGGGAAAACGCTTGCTGTAAGTTGTATGCCGGAAGCGTGAATGAACCGCCCGGATCTCAGCGGCGACCCTATGCGCAATGGACTCTTCGTTGTAGCAGCAGATGGTCAGGGCGAACCACAATTGCTGTTTCGCAATGCTCTCAATCCATCTTGGTCGCCTGATGGAAAGCAATTGGCTTTTTCAGTGGAGCGCCCCCGCGGCCAATGGGCTGTCCACGTGGCAGATTCTGACGGCTCTCATGACGCCCAGTTAACGGATCCATTCCTCATTGCTGGCTCTCCAGCGTGGTCGCCTGATGGAAAGCTGATCGTTTTCGATCAGTTTGGCGGTCAGCGGAATCAGCAGGTGTTCGTTATGAACGCCGACGGCTCGCACCGGAGGCAAATTTCGCAAGGGGCAGACTGGTCATGCGGGCACCCTTCGTGGTCGCCTGACGGGAAACGATTAGTGTTCTCATGTCGCTCTACTTCGCCGGCCTGCGGCGGTGGGCTCGCTTCGGTCGGAACCGCTTTGCCGGAGTGTACACGCCGGCTGTTTTCCGCCTCATCGCTGGATCTCAATTCAACACCAATCCAACTCAACCAAAACGACAGCGCATCTCCAGCGTTCTCGCCGAGGTAGCTTGAACCTCAGGCACACTAGACAATTTGTACGTCGATGCGGCTTACGCCGGCTAACGCTCGACTGCTAATCGGGCCGATGCTCCATGTCAGATGCTAGTTGGCTCCCGATTCCTGAAAACTCAGCTTGTACTTCTTGAGCGCGTGCAAGAGCAGCTTGGACATGAGGCAGCACGTTTTCCGGCCCAACATGTTTCAGAAAATCAGAATTCGCTATGAGTCGTGACGGCTGATCTCGCGCGCCACAGAGCAGGAGAGTTTTCCCCGCCTTGTGGAGACGGTCTGCACATTGCTCAAGGGCGTGAATCCCAGTCGCGTCCAGGGCTGTCATATTACGAAGCCGCAGGATCACCACATCTGCAAATTGAGTCAGGTCCTTTGTCGCTTCTGCCAGTTTTTCTGTTGTGCCAAAGAGAAAAGGCCCATGAATCCGAAGAATAGTGACATTAGCCGGAATCTGTTTGTCTTGCAGGACGTGCGCGAAACCATCTTCCAGATACTCGCGAGTGACCGGCGCTACCGTTGTCGTTTCTGCAACCCGATGGATGTATAAGAGTGCGGCCAAAGCCATACCAACGCCTACGGCTACAGTTAAATCTGACAGAACAGTGAGAGCAAACGTTGTGATCCAAACGGCAATGTCGGCTTTTGACAAACGTAGGATTGTGCCGATCTCGCTCCACTCGCCCATATTGTAGGCCACCACGAACAACACGGCGGCGAGCGTAGCGAGTGGAACGAAGCGCGCTAAAGGTGCCGCGACCAGAAGGATTGCCAGCAGAGTGAGTGCGTGAATCATGCCCGCTACGGGTGTGAGAGCCCCGGACCGGATATTCGTCGCTGTGCGGGCAATTGCACCGGTAGCGGGTATGCCTCCAAAGAGAGGGCAAGCAATATTTGCGACGCCCTGCGCCACCAATTCTAAGTTGGAATTGTGACGATCTCCGCTCATTCCGTCAGCTACGACCGCGGAGAGAAGACTTTCGACGGCTGCAAGAAGGGCGACTGTAAATGCCGAAGGGAGCAGAAGCAAGATTTGCGCCACTTGAAAATGGGGGAGCGAGAGAGCAGGAAAGCCCTGGGGTATGCCTCCGAACTTGCTTCCAATCGTCTCGATCGGTAGATGGAAGCCAGCAGTGATAAGTGTGGAGAGCAAAAGGGCGACGATGGAACCGGGAACCCGCTTGGTCAACCGGGGCCAAAGCAAAATAATCGCCAGCGATGTGGTTGCTACTGCCGCCGTCTGCCAGTGAATGGTGCCTGCGTATTCCAGTAGCATCCGAATGCGAGCCAGGAATTCACTCGGCACAGGTGGCGTCTGTAAACCGATGAAATCCTTGATTTGCGTTGAGGCAATCAGCAGCGCGATGCCGTTTGTAAATCCGATGGTGACAGGACGCGGGATGTACTTTACGGCAGAACCCAGGCCGGTGAATCCCATGATCAGCAGCAAGACACCCGCCATCATTCCAACAAGCGCCAATCCACCCACCCCAAACTTGACCACAATGCCAGCAACAATGACGACAAAAGCACCTGTAGGCCCACCGATCTGTGTGCGCGATCCGCCCAGCGCCGAGATTAAAAACCCAGCCACTACTGCTGTGTATAAGCCAGCTTGAGGTGCAACGCCGGACGCAATCGCAAAGGCCATTGCGAGAGGAAGCGCAACCAGACCTACCGTTAACCCTGCAATGAGGTCTTGTATGAAGCGCCGGCCTGTATAGCCGTGCAGACACTCTATCGACCGCGGGAGCCACTTCTGATAAGGGCTCAACGTCCAGCCTGTAGCGCCTTCTCTATTTCAGTCAGCATACCCATCGCTTCTTTAGGATATGTCCTAATGTTGGTCCGCACTCTCTGGCAGATCCGTGGGAATGTGTGGCAGCGGTGATCGCTGGCTTACAGTGATGCCGAAGCTACGGGACACGGCGAGAAATCGCAGACTGGTCAACTTTTTTTACATGTGAACCTGTAGACGTGCGCTCAGTTTTGTAGGATTGCGGCTGGATCGCCAAAATACTCGAAGCAGGTAACCATTTTGAGCGTGGCCGTAGCGGTAGAGTATTTGAATGGGCCTTCGGGTGCAAACAAATTTTTGTACGATTAGCATTGACGCAGGCACTTCTACCCGCCGGTCGGTGTTCGGCTGCTTCCCAAGGACGCAGGTTCAATGCTAATCGTCCAAAATTCAAACTGCCATCGCTGCGGAGAGGTGCTTCGTGTGCTTTTCAGCCACCGCTAGCTTCGTCGGCAGCGCCGTTTTGGGAGTTATCGGAGTTGCCACGCTTTCCGAGGTCAAACACCGGCGTCAAATACTCTTCGCGGCCATTCCGCTGCTGTTTGCTGTACACCAGATGACGGAAGGTTTCGTGTGGCTTGGCCTGAATCATAGTCTGCCCGAGCGGGTCACGGCTGAGGCCGCGGCGGCATACCTTATGTACGCACAGGGCTTGCTGCCATTCCTCCTGCCGTTAAGTGTTTTTCTGATTGAGCCAACCGCGCGTCGAAGACGGCGAATGCTGGTGTTTTCATTGTTAGGCGGCTTTCTGGGGCTGTACCTCATGTGGGGTTTGATTGCCTATTCCATGCAAGTTTCGGAGCGGCATCACAGTATCATCTACTTGAATCCCGTGACGAATACAGATACGGTGGCGGTCCTGTATGTCGTCGCGACTTGCGGTGCTCTATTTTTTTCCGGATTCAGGGATCTTGTCGTGCTCGGAGCGGTCAATCTGGGGGGCCTGATTGTGGTGATGTTGGTCATGCGGTATGCATTCACCTCGGTGTGGTGCGCTTATGCGGCAGTGATCAGCGCCTTTATCTATTTTCATTTGCGGCGACGGCGTCTGTCGCTTGTCCCATATGTTGTGGTCTCAGAATCCTCTCCGTTATCAGACAAGCGCCGCAGCATCAAGCCTGCCCTGCGGTGAAGAG
>JAYTGM010000237.1:0-1969 GCA_043733425.1 Terriglobia bacterium | reverse complement strand
CCGGCCGTGTCTTCTGCGCAACGCTGAGTGTTGCCTTACGAACGTGAATTATTTTTACGCCCAGCTTGGCCGCGCCGTTCATGATGATCCGGTCACTGCATTTCATCGGCACCGGCGGAAGGAACTGGCCATCGGGAAGGTCCGTCAGGCCATCGCGGTTCCCGCACACGCCCACTTCGCGCTCGATGATGTCGTAATACGGAGCGAGATCCGCATAATCGATAGGCCAGTCCTCCCCTGCTCCTTCGATCGACTTGCCTTTGAAATCGCGCTGGCTCTGGCGCCATGCGACGGCATTCCAGAGCATCGTCTTACCGCCAACTCCCCGTGATCGCTCCGAATCAAAACCGGGAACTCCCGGCTTCATCGTGGGAATATGCCGGTCCTCAAAATGGAACGGCATGGCATGGGTATTGAAAGCAGTCCGCGTGTTGACCTTGGGGCCGCCCTCGACAACAATCACGTCAACGCCGCGCCTTGCGAGGTGAGCCGACATGGTACCGCCACCCGCACCGGAACCCACTACGCAAACATCGTAAACTTTGGCAGCCAAAAGAGCCTCCTACCAGCTCAATAGTTTTTCTGCTTCACGCACCACATCCTCTACCTGAGGAAGGATCGCGTTTTCTAACTGAGGATGATATCCCACCCAAGTATCGAGCGCACCCACGCGCCGGACGGGAGCGTCAAGCGAGGAGAAAAGCTCGTCCGCAATGCGTGCCGCAATCTCCGCCCCATACCCCCAGGAAAGAGTGTCCTCATGAACCACCATCACGCGGTTTGTTTTCTCAACCGAGATGCGGATTGCCTCCCAATCGTAAGGCGATAGCGACCGCAGGTCGATCACTTCAAGAGAATGTTCCGGGTTCTTGCGTTCCAATTGAATAGCCGCGAGCAGCGACTTCTGCACCAGCGCCCCATAGGTGATGACGGTGAGGGCGGAGCCGGGCTTGACGATCTTCGCTTTGCCGAACGGAATCGTGTAGTCTGCACCGGGGTGCGGCGAACGGTTGTACGGCTCTCGATAAAGCTTCTTGTGTTCGAGAAACAGCACCGGGTCATCGCTGCGGATTGCGGTGCGCAACAAACCGCATGCGTCGAGCGCATTGGAGGGCATCACCACGCGTAAGCCAGGGATATGCGTAAAGGTGGATTCGCCGCACTGCGAGTGGTAAATAGAGCCGCCGTTTAAGTAACCCCCAATGGGGACGCGCAACACCACTGGACACGAAAAATCTCCGTTCGAGCGCCACCGCAGGTTTGCCATCTCATCACGAATCTGCATCATGGCCGGCCAGATGTAATCGAAGAATTGAATCTCCGCGACTGGCTTCATCCCGGCGGTGGCCATGCCCATGGCCCGGCCGACAATGGCCGCTTCCGCAATGGGCGAATTGAAACACCGGCGGCTGCCG
The DNA here is from genome assembly GCA_043733425.1 of Terriglobia bacterium. Lineage (GTDB taxonomy): Bacteria > Acidobacteriota > Terriglobia > Bryobacterales > Bryobacteraceae > JALYXI01. Next base: position 554 of record JAYTGM010000237.1, on the reverse strand, counting down.
AACTCTGTCTGCAGCCCCGCGGTCACCTTGAAGACGCCGCCCTTGCCTTTCACCTCGCAAAGGCTCGCTTCGCGGGAACAATCGGCTACGTCTTGACCGAATACCACGACATTCGGATCGCGGCGCATCTCCTCGGCGAGGGTGCAGTTGATGAGATCCACCATTGTTTTCGGTTCGCCGGAGAATCGCTCGACGGATTCAAAATTCAATTGATGCGGGCTGTATAGATTCGCGAGTGCAGAATTAGGTGCCGGCGGCTCAGCTTCCAACGCGACGGCAGTAACTTCCTGGATCTCCTGATCCACTTCATGCGTCATGCGTTGCAGCGCATGGCGGTCCAGAATTCCGTTCTCAATCAGTTGCTGGGGAAACGTGACAATTGGATCGAGCGCGGCCTCTTTTTCGCGCTCCTGTGCCGTGCGGTAGGACTTGTCATCTTCAGAAAAGGAGTGCGAGTAAAGCCTCACCAGATGCGCGTGAACCAGGGCGGGACCGTTGCGGGCACGGCAATGGGCCACGGCTTCTTTCATCACCTGGTAAGAGGCGGCGAAATC
>JAYTGM010000236.1:0-5729 GCA_043733425.1 Terriglobia bacterium | reverse complement strand
AAAAATTGTGACCGGGCATGTGAGGAAAGGTTGCAATACTGAGGGTTATGGTGCCTGGAGGGAAGGTTGAAGTAGAAGCGATACGCCGTTTGCTGACGGGGGGAAAGCCGTTTTCAGCCGTTTACGCGTTGAGCGAAGACCGGCCCGGGTGGGATGTTGTAACAACGGTGGCGCGCGCAGGAATGCCTGTTACCGTGCTGTGCCGCACGGTAGCAGAGAGCGAGGCCCGGAAACTGGCGCAGGGCTTCCCCACAATTTCCGTGATGGCGATTCCGGATGGCCTTTACCACTTTGGAGAATTTGCCAGGAGCGGAGTTTACGAGTTGCTGTTGATTGACGAATACACATGGCAGCGGGATCTGTTGCGCGATACGCTTTCAAGCGGATTGAAACCGGCTTTGATTGTGGCGCGCGATGGAGCCGAGGATGCCGGCGCGCGGCAAGAGAAATACGCGCTGCTGATTCAGATGCAGTATTACTTTGCGGGTCTTTCGGGGGAGCATTCCCTGTGGACAGCTTCGAAGCAGACCGCATTAAATCAGGGCGCGGAGAGTAGCGCGGTCGTGTTGCCGGAATTGCCTGAGAAGATTCGAGGGCTGGCGGTTACGGGACCCGGCGTGGTGCAGCTTGACCGCGTTATGGTGACACCCGGCCAGATTCTGCAGATACCGGCGCGCGCGGATTTTGGAATCTCGGGCTGGGCCATGATCGGCCCCGATAAACCGCCAGCCGAATACATTTTTGCGCGGGCGCGGCATGAGGAGACGGGAGTGGAAGAGTATCTGCGGCTGCCGCGCGATGCGCGCACGGACGTAGTGGAACATTTTCAAACCCAGCAACTCTTGATGACCGGCTTTCGCGCGGATCTTGCTCCCTTATGCCACCGCATGGGGACGCATACCGTTTCCGTAATTCAATCTGACGGCGTGGAGCGTTATGAGAGCGGGCCGTTGTTTCAATTCGCAATTGAATTTCAAGAGTATGAACGCACGGCGCGCGTGGGTTTGGCGAACCGCTACATTCGCGGAAGCGGAATTGAGATTGGAGCGTTGCAGAAAGCGACGCGCCTGAATAGCGCCTGCCAGGTGCGGTATATCGATCGCATGAGCCTGCAAAAGCTGCTGGAACATTATCCGGAGATGGCAAAGATTCCCGTGCAAGCGCCGGACATTGTGGATGACGGGCAGTTGCTACAGCACATTGCTGAAGACTCGCAGGACTTTGCGATTGCGAATCATTTTCTGGAGCACTGCCCGGACCCGATCCGCAGTATTCACAACATGCTGCGCGTGGTGAAACAGGGCGGCATGCTCTATCTGGCGGTGCCGGATAAGCGGCATACTTTCGATTTGCGGCGGCCGATTACTCCGTATGCTGCGTTGAAGAGCGCGTATGTAAGCGGCCAGCGCGCTGGATGCGCGGAGCTGTTTTACGAGTGGGCGCACTTGGTGTATCAGTTGCCCCCCGATCAAGCCAGAGTGCGCGGAGAGCAATTGATGGAGGAAGATTACAGCATCCACTACAACGTTTGGGCCACCAGCGATCTGCTGAGCTTTTTACTTGCGGCGCGGCAGGATTTTCAAATTCCTTTCGAACTGGTGGCCGTGGTTTCTTCCGAGAACGAAACGATTGTACTGCTGGAACGTACAGCGGGCAGACTGCCGATCTGATTCCACAGGTCACGCCTGAGCGCGTGCTGAGCGGCAAGGGTGTGATTCAATTGCACGTCCTCAAAAGCGGCTTTGCCCATTTTGCGGCGCAGTTGTGAATCGGTGATGAGGAGACGCATGGCGCTGTACCAGGAGCCGACATCGGGCACGCAGATTCCGGTTTCGCCTTCGCGGACCACCGCTTCAAAGACACCGATTCCGGAGAAGATGGCGGGCAGGCCGAGCGCGGCGTAATCCAGATATTTTATATAGCTTTTACAGCGGTTAAATTCATCATCCACAAGCGGAGCAACGGCGAAATGCCAGTTGTTTTCTTTGCGGATCCATTCGGCGAAGAGCGGGTAGGAGTGGCCGTAAATATTGGGCACGGGGATCGAGTTGAACCAATCGCGTTTGCGATGGTCCGGCATGATGCCGATGAGATCGAGCTCCACGCCGGCACCGAATTCGGCCTTGAGGCGGCGCATGGGCTCTTCCAGAATTTCAAGATCTTTGCCGTGGGTCATGGTGCCCATGTAGAGAATCCGGACGGGCTTCTGAGTGACGCCCGACAGCTTTCTTACACCGGGCTTCAATTGCGGGAACCAGAGCTTTTCATCGAGCGCGTTAGGTATGACGCGTATATCCACATTCAGGTGAGACAGGCGCTGCTTTAGCACGGGGCTTGAAACAAGCACCAAGCCGGCATGGCGCGCGATCAATTCAGCGGGCGCGATGAGCGGCGTGTAATACGTGCTGTCCGCGTGGTTCGGATGGATGTTAAAAAGATCGTCATCTGTTTCATAGACTATGCGTATGCCGTGGGTCTGGCAGTGCAGCACCAATTCTTGCGCGAGCGCGAGAGTAGGAATGGTGGTGCGCTGAACCAACAAGACGTCTGCCGTCATGGCCAGCGCGCTTTCCGGCGTGGTGACGGCGAGGCGGATAAAGCTTTCCATCCTGTCATGCATGAGCGGCAGATAGGCGCGGATATAACCGCAACTTTGCATCTGGCCGGATTCATAAGAGGAGAGCAGTGCGATGACGGAAAGGCGTCCGGATTCGCGTAGGTCCACCGCCGGGCGTAGACCGGGCTGTGCGGTGTGGTGTTTTGCCAGGTAAGTTTCGGGATAGAAGAAGGGATCGGTCTGAGGGCGCGCGGGTGGTGTGTGGGGTGCAACGCCGGTCACCATGGATTGGCGGATGCGCAGAAAAAGTTCGATGAGCGCTTCGGGTTCGGTGGCCCAATCATAGACCCAGGTCCAGGCGCGGCCGCCGAGGCGTTCCGGTAGTGCGCCTAACTGCGGAGCCGCAACAGGAAGCCCAAGTTCCAGGCACACGCTGAGGGTATAGCTGAAGGTTTCCGGCCAGCGTTGCGGAAACCACATGAGGCCGGGTTCGGTGGCGGCCAGAACGCCGGGCAATTCGGGGCCAGTATATTCGCCGGTTTCCGTGAAGGTAAAAGGCCCATGAGAGCGCACTTGCGGTTCGCAATAGCCGATCAAAACGAATTCGAGCGGGAGTTCGCGCTCTTGCGCAATTTGAGCGCAGCGTTCCAGATTTTGCAGGCCTTTGTGCCAGGACATGACTCCGAGCGCGGCAATGCGCAGCACACCTTCGGGCTCAATGCGGGGCGGCTGCACGGGGCGGGAAGGCGGTTGCGCCGGGTGGACAGCGGGCTTCATGCAAGCAGCCGGATAATGACGGCTCATGCGGGCCGCGGCATCGACCGATGGAGTGATGACGCGCTCAGCGGAATTCAGAAGCCACGAATATTTCGCGCGCCATGAACCGATATCGAGATTCAGGTGAGGCAGCGTAGTGCGGATGCATTCGTTGCAGCCGGATTCATCGGGCTCGCCGCAGTATTTGCCATCCGGATTAGCGAGCACAAAGCGGGGACAAATGGCGAGGTAATCGTGAACGGTGAAATCCATGGGCACGTTCAGGTCATGCCGGAGCTTTTCGAGCGAAAGCGAATGCCGCAAGACATGGTGGATGTGCATGCGCGAGATATTGGCCGAACGCAGCAGGCTGAGGAGGGTTTCATACTGGCGCGAGACATCGAAACGAAGAGAAAAGCCTTCGGCGGGATCTGGCGAACGGAGCAGAACGACCGAGCCTTGTTCCGGCAGAAGTTCGAGGAAGTTGGCTTTGCCGCGGAGTGAGGCGACCAGTTCTTGAATATGCTGGGGAATGCCGCCGCCCAGATCATGGGTGACCAGGAGAATAGTAGGGTTCGGGGAATTGCGGAAGCGGGCGGCGGTAAGGGCGAAGCGGTAAGGCTGCGCGGCGTTGCGCGAGACATGGCGGGAGACCTGCGCGAGGTATTCCGGGTAACGCTCCGTCAAGGCTTGCACGCCGCGTTCACGCAGGAGCACAGCACCTTTGGCAAAGCTGACGCTGCCCGCGTGGAAGACAAAAGTATCGGCGGCGAGAACGTTGCGCCATCCGTGGGCGGCGGCGCGCAGAGAGAAGTCATTCTCTTCCCCATAACCTTTGCCGAATGTTTCCACATCGAAAAGGCCGGTGCTTTGCAGGCAATCGCGGCGGATGTACATGCAGAACCCGACGGCGGTGGGCACATCGACAACGCGGCCTTGATTCACCGTGGCGGCCAGGCGATCCAACTCTTCGGGGCTGGTTACGGGCGGGAGCGGGTTATCTTCGCAGAAGCGCGGGTAAGAACAGATGGTGGCGTTATTCGAGAATGGAGTGACGGTGCCGATTCTGGGGGCGCTGTAGGCGGAACGCACCAGACGGTCAAGCCAATCATTCGCGACGGTAGTGTCGCTGTTCAAGAGCAGAACATCGCGATCCGGATGGAGCGACATGCCGAGATTCACAGTGGCGACAAAGCCCAGGTTGGAGGCATTCTCAAGAAGCGTGAACGCGCCGCCGGCGGAAGCTTCCCGCAGCCATGCCGTGAGCAGCGGTTCCGGGCTCTTGTCATCGATCACGATGAGTTCGAAGGGCTCTTTGGTGGGGGCGGCAAGTACGCTCTGAATGCAGGCGCGGGTTTCATCGAGGCCACGATAAACAGGGACGATGATATCCACGGTGCGCCCCCGGGGAGGCGGAGGCACGTAAGGGGTGACGGGCAGGAAGCGCTCGGCGCAATCGGACTGCGTAATGCGGTAGCCTTCTTTGCGGCCAATGCGGACAAAGTGTTCCAGCGGACTCATGCCGGCAAGCGCATGAGCGTATTCTTCCTGATAGAACGCTGTATCGAAAACCGGATGCGGGCTGCGGCCTTCCGCATGGCCGTATTCCATGTAGTGCTGAATGGCTTCTACTTGGGCCTGCGCGACATCGGGGTTGGTGGACCGGTAGAACGCTGTATCGAATAGGGGATGGGCCTGGCGGCCTTCGAGAGCACCGAAGAGAACATAGTGCGTCAGCGGATTCATGCCGGCGGCGGCAATATCGGGATGGGTTTCGAAGTAAAACCTGCCGTCGAACAGGGGATGCGGCTGAAGGTGCTGCCGCCAACCGGTTTGAAGATAGTGAGTAAGCGGATTCAGATTGGCGCTTCTTAGGGCCGGCATCTGGCTTAAATAAAAATCCGTATTGAAAAGCGGATGCGGATTGCGGCCTTCCCGCCACCCGGAGCGAAGATAGTGGACCAGCGGGTCTACTTTTGCCGCGGCAACATCGGGGTAAGAGCGAAGGTAATAATCCCGGTCGAAGAGCCAGTGCGGAGAAACTTGGGAGTGAAAACGAAGGTAATGATAGACGGGATTGAGGCTGGATGCGGAAAGACCGGCGACGCGGGAAATGTAATACGGGCGATCAAACAGATCTTCGACATCGGCACGGAGAAGAGCGCGGGCCGCTTTGACGTACCATTCCGTGTATTGGGCGTACAGCCGGTGCGCCGGGCCGTTACTTGCGGAAGGCAGCGCTGCCGGTGGGGGCTGCAACGAGTTCTGGAGTGCAGAGAGGGACGAATGGATGCGCGAGAATTCGTGATTCTGCCGATCGATAACGGCGCGAAGAGACTGTAAATCGTTCTCGATCGCGCGTAATCTTTGAGTGATCGGGTCGCGCGCAGTGGTGCGTTCATCCATCTTCTGTTGT